>DASVSK010000525.1:0-8676 GCA_036388135.1 Pyrinomonadaceae bacterium
GAGGTGCGCGAGCAGTTCGGGGCTGCGCGGCGCGTGCGACTTGCCTTCGCCGGGCGCGACGACTTTGCAGAGGCGGGCGGTCTCGGCGTCGAGCCCGCCCGCTTCGAGCAGGTGGATGACGACGCGCTCGTCGAGCGCCAGCAGCCGCGCGAGGGCGGGCGCGTCCGGCTGCTCGACGCCCCGCAGCAGGCGCGCGCGTGAGAGCGTCGCGTGCGGGGCGAAGAGGCCGCGCGCGCGCAGGCGCTCGGCGTCGGTCGCGCAGAACAGCCGCAGGAGCAGCCCGACGCTCGGCCGCTTGCGCGTCAGGTCGTCCTGTAGGAAGGCGAACAGCTTCTCGTACTTCAGATCGAGTTCGAGCGCGAGGCAGGCGACGACGACGCGCTCCTCGAAGGGCGAGAGCGCGAACAGGTGCGAGAGGTGCGCGAGCGTCAGGTGCGTGCCAGCTTCGAGCGAGGCTCGACGCCGCGCGGCGACCTCCGCGGCGAGCGCCGCGGCCGCCTCGTCGAGCGCCGCGCCCCTGGCCCCGGCCTCCGCGGCGTCGTCGCCCGCGCCGCCGCCGAGCAGCCCCTCGACCTCCTCGTCCGAGACGAAGACGCCGCGGAAAAGCTCCGCGCCCTGCCGGGCCTGCGGCGGGCGCGACCTGACCACCTCGCGGTGGAGAAGCAGGTCGAGCAGGGCCAGCTCGTCCTTCAGGTGCTCAAGGCTGTTCCGGTAAGGCTCTGCCATTCTCACTTCACCCAGACACCTTGAACGTCAGGGCGTTCGTCTCGAACCCGTCGACCTCGACCGTTAACTGCACGTCGCCCGGCGCGAGCCCCGGCGGGACGGCGACCTTCAGGCGGCTCGAATAACCGTGCGGCCCCGCGTCGACGACGACGCCGCCGAACTTGACGGCGACGTCCGCGCCGCTGAGGCTCCGGCCTTCGAGGACGACCTCCTGCCCCGGCGCGGCCTCGGCCGGCGCGACGCTCAGGAGCGACGGGGGCAGCGTGTTCGACTCGAAGCCGTCCACGACGACCGAGACGGGCTGCCCCGCCTCAAGCAGCCGCGGGACGCTCACCGTGAGCGCCGACGGGTCGGAGTTCTCGCCCTTCCTTATCAGCAGCCCGCCGTAGCGGACGCCGACGTCGCCGCCCGCGAGCCGGAGCCCCGTCAGCTCGATGGTCGTCTTCGCCGGCGTCTGCTCGGTCGAGAAGTTGAGCGACAGCAAACGCGGCTGCACCTCGAAGAAGCGCGCGTTGCTGCGGCGCGGCTGCGCGCCGACGAGCAGCACGACGGGCTTGGGGCCGTTGGTCTCGACCGAGTCGGGGACGACCGCCCTGACGGTCGCGCTCGCCGCGTCGTAGGAGGCCGCGAGCGCCTGGCCGCCGAACTCGACGCCGACCGTCTCGCCTTCGGGAAGCTCGAACGGAATCTCGATGGGGACGCCCGTGATGCCGCGAAGGGGTCGGACGGCCTGTATCCAGGGCTCGACCGTGTAGGCGGCGGGCGCTATCTCCATCCCGCCGCACGAGACGACGACGGGGAGACGCGGGCCGCGGCGCGGCGCGTCGGGAACCAGCAGCACGATCTCCTCTGCGGTCGACTTGAGCAGCTCGGTCTCCGCGAGCTGCACGTCGCCGACGGTGACGACGGTCGGCGCGGCGTCCGACTTGAGGTTAGAGCCTTTGATGGTCAACTGACCGCCCGCGGGGCCCGCGGCGGGCACGACCGAGGCGATTCGCGGCGGCCCGAGCGTCCCGACGGTGGCCGAGATGTCCTGCACGGGCGGGCCCGCCGCGTGCGCGTGCGCGGAGGGCGCTATCTGCACCAGTGAAACGTCGTAGAGCACGGAGAGCCTGTAAGCCTTGCTGAGCCCCGTCCAAATCTTGGAGAACTCCTCCATCGTGGCCGGTGCCATCGTCACCTTGACCTTCTCGAACGAGTCGCGCAGCTCGCCGGCGAACTGCGTGTCGAGGCTCGCGTCGAAGTCCGCGTCGTGGACGTCGTTGAGCACGGGCTGCTCGTGCAGGACGGCCATCGCGTTGCCGAGGAGCTGGTGCGCGGTCACGTCGTCCAAGGCCGCGCCGTCGGCCTTCTTGGCGTAGGCCGTCAGCATGTAGTGGAGCGTCAGGGACAGCGGCGGCCGCCTGCCCCCGCCCGGATTGTTGGCGTCGCCGCGCCACGGCGTGTTGCTCATGTGCGGGTTCTGAGAGACGCGGTACAGGAAAAGGTTGACGCCGTCGGCGTCGTCCACGCGGTCGTCGTCGGGCGGCAGGGTGGTCACCTTCGGCGTGACGTTGCCGAGCAGCGGCGGCTTGTTCATCTTCCGCGTCAGCAGCTCGGCGATGGCCCTCGTCACGGCCCCGATTGCGAGATAGCTCATACGACTCACGTTCAGAGCAGGAAGAGACGCCCGAGGAGCCCGCGGTCGAGCGACTCCCAGCCGTCACGCTTCGGGGCCGGCGCGGGCGGCTTCGGCGCGGGCGGTGGCGCGGGCGGCGTCTGGTTGACGACGCGCACGTCGAGCCGACCCACCGTCACCTTCGCCGCGCCGCCGCCCGCCGCAGACTCGCGCCCCGACCGCGCCTCGCCGACGCGCGGCCTCTTCGACTCCGCCGGAAATAGCCCGGCCGTCTCGCCCACGCCCGGCCGCCCCGAGCCCCGCGCGCCGCCATCACGGCCGCCCCCGACGACGACGCCCGCACGACTCGGAGCAGGCGACGACGCCTCCGACTGTCCAGACGTTACAGCCGTCGGCGCGGGCGTCGACTCCGCCCGCACGTGCGTCGCAGACGTCGGCGTGCGCGGCAAGGGAGTTGGCGAGTGTGGGACAGTTCCATGCGCCTGCGCGGCCGGTGTGGGCGCGTTGACGGTTGCCGCATGCATTGGAGTTGTGGCTCCGTGCGCGGGCGTTGCGACTGTGTGCGCGGGCGTTGCGGCTACGTGCGCGTGCGCGCCGCCCGAGGTGTCTGCGTTCGTCGCACGCGTCGGGCTTGAGAGCGGCGGCGTGTCATCAACCCGAAGTTGATGTTCCGGACGTGTCGATTGACCCGGCACTTTCGGTTCGCCCGGCGCAACTCGCTTCCCTGCCGCGGGCGGAGGACTTGCCGCCGTCGGGGGCGAAAGAATGTTCTGAGCCGACTCATGCCCGCGTGTTGGTCGGCCGGCCTGCGTGGTCTCGGCCTTCGGGTGGGAAATCTTTTCCCGGCTCGCCGGATTCGCCCACGACCCCGCGCCGGGTCGCAGGGTTGAGTCCCCCGACGGATGCGTCTCCGCGGTGCCATCCGTAAGCATCTCCGCAGTTCCGAAATGGCTCGCCCGTGAGATGCCGCCAGGGCTTCCAGACGTCTTTGAGGCGCTGTCGGGAATCGCTTCCGCGTCCGCGCCGCCCGCTTCCGCTTGGCGCGCCGCGTCGCGGGGTTGTGGCTGCGCGTCCGCGCCGGGGACTGCGCCGGTTGATTCGGCGGCCGTCGCGTGGAGGTCTTCCAGTTCTTCTCTCACTTCAGACAGGCTTACGGGTCTCTGTTCCGGACGGGGGACGCCGCCCGGTCTGACGGGCAAGCGTGGGAGCCGGACGATGGTTTCGCCGGGCGTGTGTTGCAGGAGCGGGGACGTCGCCTCCGCTTGGCGTCGCACGTTTTCGCCCCGCTCTCCCGGTGCGGCCTGTCTCGCCTGCTCTTCGGCCCGCGGCTCCTTCTGTGCGTCCTCACGCGCGACCTCTTTTTGCCTGAGCGCCGACGCCTCGCGCCGAAGCGCCGGCTCTGCCGGTTGAACCGACTCCCCGCCGTCAGCCACGTCAGCCGGGTCTGAGTGGTCGGCGCTCTCGGCCTCGCTTCCGCTCTCCACGACGCCGAGCGTGCTTGAAAGGTCGGAGGGTGACGGCGCGTCAAGACTTGGGACATCCGCAGACGCGTCACTCGTCATGACGGCGCGCGGCGTCTCCTCTTCGCGCGTGCTCGTCACTTCGCGCCCCGACGGCGGAGGCAAGGCCGCGCTCCCGTCGAAAGGAGCATTCGGCGTTGACTCAGAAGGCGCGGACGGCGTGGGCCGAGTCACCGGGGCGTGCGGCTCTGACGTGGGCGGGGCGTATGCGACGCGCCCCCCGCGACGCGCGGGCGCGAAGAAGGGGCGCGCGCCGCTGCGCACGACTTTCATGAGATAACCCTGTCCGGTCTCGGCTGCCATCCTTGAGTCCTCGGGAGGGGCGCGGCTTCAGCGCGACAGCTCCTCCTCGATCATCTCGACGTAGCGCTGCCGCTTCCTGCGCGTCAGAGACAAAATCTCGCCTTCCGACCAGTGGTAGTGGAAGGCGAGCAGGTGTACGGCGCTCTCCAGGCTGCGGAGGTTGTTCTGCATCTCGGCGGCAAAGAATGCCGTCAGGTCGAACGCGGTCTCGAAGGGCTCGCCGCACTCGGGGCAGACGCCGTCGAGTTCCAGCTCGACCGCGGGCGCGACCCGCGCCATGTGCCCTTCTATCTCGGCGCGCGCCGCGTCGGAGAGTCGCGCGGCGAAAGCCTCCCCCGCCTCCCCGCCGTCCCCGCCGCCCGCCGGGCGCACCAGGCGCGCTAAGAGTCGTTCGAGCCCCGCCCGCTCGTCCTCCGCGTAGGCGGCGGCGGCCTCCTCCTGGTCGGCCCCGGTCGGCAAACGGAACTCGACCTCGCGCCGCTCGACGCCGTCGCGGTCGCGGAAGGCGGCCGCGGGCGAAAGCTCCGCGCGGAAAAAGCGCGAGCGCACCGGCCTTCGCTCGACCCCGACCTCGCCGAGCGAGAAGGTCACGTCCATCGGAGCGCGGCAGGCGCGGCAGTTGAGGACGGCGGCGACCTTCGCGCCGAAGGTCATCTCGCGGAGCTTGAGCACAAGGTATTCGCGGTCGCCGACGAGCAGGCCGCGCGCCACGCCCTCGCCCGCGGCCTCGACCGAGCCGACGCGCCTCAGACACCTGCCGAGCAGCGCCGTGACGGCCGCCGCCGAGCAGACGTCCGCGGGCATGAGGCTCAGGAACTCCTCGTCATACCCATTGAGCGGCGCGAGCCGCGCCTCCGTGTGGAGCGCGCCGTCCGCGCCGAGGTAGCCGCCGGGGAGGGCGAAGACCCCCTCGCCGCCCTCCCACGCGCGCGCGCCGCCCGGCGGCGTCTCTGCCGCGCCCGACACCTTTAAGTCTCCGTCGGCTCGCCGACGGACCTGTCACGCTCCCAGCCCTCGTTCTCCAGCTTGATGGTCTGGATGAGCACGGCGTTGGCGCTGGCGTCGAGGTCGGCGAGCGCCTGGAACTCCGAGACCCAGCAGCGGTAGACGTTGTAGGAGAGCACCGGCTGGTCGGCCTCGTTGAAGACGTCGATGGTGATGTTCTTGCGGAAGTTCTTCAGGGACATCGAGGCGTTGCCCTGGAAGTTGTTGACGAGCCCGGCCCAGTCCTCGAACGTGGTGTCGTGCGTGACGCCCGCCGTCAGGGTGATGGCGTCGTACTTGGTCTTTCCCGGCAGCTTGTGCGTCGTCGAGGGGTCGCCGCCCTCGCGCCACTCGACCATCTCGGTCGACTTCTTGAGCGCGCTGCACTTGTTCATCCCCGCGACGTAGACGTTGTCGATCTTGATCCTGAACTGGAAGTTGCGGTACGGGTCGTACCGCTGGGGGTTGACGGTGAATTTCGCCATCTCCGTATGACTCCTTTGCTGTTGGGTGACGGCGGCGCGCCGGCCTTAGGCCGCGCCCGCCTTCTGGCTGAGCCTGAGCACGACGAACTCGGCGGGCTTGAGCGGCGCGAACCCGACGTGGATGTTCACACGCCCGGCGTCGACGTCGGCCTGCGTCGTCGTCTTCGAGTCGCAGCGGACGAAGAAGGCGTCGGACGCCGACCTGCCCTGGAAGGCCCCGGCCTGGAACTGCAACATCATGAACGCGCCGACGTTGAGGCGGAGGCTCGACCACAGCGTCTCGTCGTTCGGCTCGAAGACCGCCCACTGGATGCCGCGGTAGATGCTCTGTTCGAGGAAGATCGCGGTGCGGCGGACGGGGATGTAGCGGTACTCGGGGTTCGACTGGGTGGCGAGCGTGCGCGCGCCCCAGGCGACTATCCCCGCGGCCGGGAAGGCGCGGATGACGTTGGCCCCGACGGGGTTGAGCGTGTCCTGCTCGGCGTCGGAAATCTCGCGCATGAGCCCGAGCGCGCCGCCGACGTTGGCCTCGGTGCCGGCCGGGGCCTTCCACACGCCGCGCCGCGCGTCTGTGCGCGCGTAGAGCCCGGCCATGTAGCCCGAGGGCGGGAGCAGGATGGGCTCGGTCGACGCGCCGCTCGGGTCGGTCGCCTTCAGCCAGGGCGTGTAGACGGCTGCGTAAGAGCTTTTGACCGTCAGCCCCGTGACGAACCCCTGCGCCTCCTCCTTCGTGTCGTCGGTCGCGCCCATGTCGCCGATGAAGAAGCAGTCGCCGCGCCGGTCGCAGTAGTTCGCGCCGTAGTCGACCATCGACTTCGAGCCGACGCCGGGGACGGCGATGATGTTGACGTCCATCAGCGGGTCGAGCAGGCGGAAGCCGTTCTGGTAGTCGACCTCCTGCGGCGTGACGCCGTCGCTGCCCGCCGTCACGGCCGAGACCGGCGGCGCGACCGCGGCGTCGCCGACGAAGACGTTGGAGGCGACCGCGGGCCTGAGCGGGGCCGCGCCCGTCTGCTCGTTGCCGCGCGTCTTGCCGAGCTTGAGGAGCGCGGCGGCGTTGCCCGCCGGGGCGTCCGTCACCTCGACCGAAGACCCGCGCCCCGCCGCGCCGGAGGTGAGCGTGTAGAGGCCGCCCGCGAAGCCCGCGCTGAAATTGTCGAAGGCGAGCGGGTCGGTCGAGCCGCGCAGGGGCATCAGGGCGCTCACCGCCGTCGTGATGGCGGCGGCGATTTCGGGCCCCGTCGTCACGGGGTTGGCGAGCGTGATGAGCTGCGGCCCGTCGCCGTTGATGTTGATGAGCAGGCTGCGGTTAGCCGGCGGGAGCACGACGGCGGGGCTGCCGCCGCTGACGCTGGTGCCGGCGGCCGTCGACACGACCCCGCCGTCGACCGAGACGCGCACGTACTGCGAGCCGGCGTTGACGACCTTCTCGACGTAGTTGACGGCGTCGGGCTGGAGGCTCAGGTTGTCGAACGTCTCAAGCGTGGTGGTGACGAGCGGGTTCGTGCTGACCTCCTGCTTGACCGTGAGGCGGAACTCGTCGCCCGCGTCCTGCGTCGCGTCGGCGACGTCGACGGCGAGCGTGTTGCCCCACCTGCCGGCGCTCGTGGCGGTGACGGTCAGCGTGGCGACCGGCACGTTCTGCCGGTTGAGGAGGGTGACCGAGGCGGTCGCGGCGTTGCGCGCGATGCGCGCGATGTAGAGCCGCCTCCCGCCGTTGTTGAAGAACTGGAGCGCCGACTGCGCCAGCCAGCCGTCCTTCAGGAAGCCGCCGTAGACGGCCTGAAACTCGGTGAAGCTCGTCACCATGTGGGCGCGGTCGAGCGGCCCCTTCTCGGCCGGGCCGATGAAGGCCGCGGTCGAAGTGCTCGCCCCCTCGATGGGGCGGACGCCGCTGGAAACCTCCTGGACGTAGACGCCAGGGTGCAGTAACTCCATCGTTTTTCTCCTTTGCGTGCGAACGGCGACGTGTGCGGCCGGGCGCTACCTTACCTGTTCCGGCCCTTGCCGCCGGGCGCGGGCGCGCCCGGCGCGACCGAAGAGGCGTCCGGCGCGGGCGAAGTGTTGACGGCCGAGTTCGTCCCCGCGTCGGGCGGGGTGCCGCCCTCGGCCGGGGCCGCGCCGCCCTCGGAGACGCCCGCGGGGACGGCGGCCGCGACGCCCTGCGACTCCGCGCCCGCGGCGGCGGCCTGTGCCTCGCCGCCGTCCCCGGCCTCGTCGTCGTCATCGTCCTCGGCGGACACGATCAGGTTGTCGCGCAGCAGCTTGTCGAACTTCTCGTTGTCGGTCAGCTCGTAATCCTTGACGGGCGAGGAGGTCTCGCCGGGCGCGAGGTAGAGGCTTCCGCCGCTGTTGAGCGGGATGATAAGCGTCATCTTGGCCCGGTTGGTGATGGTGGATGCCATGACTGAATTCTCCTTTTACGGCGGAAAGGGTGTGGGAGTGCTTCGGCGTGCGGCGCGTGTCCGCCGTGCGGGGTGTGCTCGGTGGCCCGGGCGTCGGTTGGCCCTGCCGGCGTCTAGTCGCCCGGCGGCTCGCCCCGCGTCGCGCGGCGGTCGACGTGGTAGAAGGTGCGCGAATCCGCGCCCTCACTCTTGAGCAGCAGGCCGCCGGCGACCAGCTCGTCGAGCACCTCTTTGACCGCGGCGGTCTGCTCGATGATCCTCTGCTCGACCAGCCACCACTCGACGATGCCCTCCAGCGTGTCGCGCGCGTCGCCGTGCTTCGACAGGTAGGCTAGAACGTTCCGGGTGATGTAGGACTTCTCAACTTGGCACATACGCGACCTGGGCCGATGCCGTCCGCAACGGTCGGTCGTGTCGCAACCGCCGTGCCGCCGCGAAACCCTCGTCGGCGCGCGCGGGCGCGTGAAGGCGGGTGGCTCTTTTTGTCATAGCGGCGGGCGGCGCGGGCGAGAGTCCGCGAGCGGGGGCGCGCCGAAGTCGGTAGGACAAATTTGTCCGAGCGGGCGCGGCGAGTTGTCCGGCCCGGCGGCCGAGCGCGGCTTTTCAGGTCGCGGGCTTGAAGCTGTCCACGTCGA
>DASVSK010000526.1:0-5482 GCA_036388135.1 Pyrinomonadaceae bacterium
GAGCCTCACGGGACGGCTCGGCGAGGACGAGGTGGCGCGCCTGCTGGCCTCGCTCGACCTGTTCGTCTCCGCCTCGCGCTCGGAAGCCTTCGGCGTGGCGATGGTCGAGGCGCAGGCGTGCGGCGTGCCCGTCGTCGCCACCGCGACCGACGGCGCGAGAGAGATAGTCGAAGAGGGCGTCACGGGCTTGCTCGTGCCCGTAGGCGACGTCAACTCCCTCGCCTCTTCCATCGCGTCGCTGCTCGAAGACGGGCGACGGCGCAAAGCCTTCGGCGCGGGCGCGCTCGAAGTCGCGCGTCGGCGCTTCGACGTCGCGCGCATGGTCGAGGCCACCGAGCGCGTCTACGCCGAAGCACTCGCGCGCTGACCTTCGCGGCTTCTTAAACATTCGCGGCAACGGGGCTATCATCGGGTCGTTGCGGCGGGACTTTTGAGACCGGCGAGACTGACTTTCGCGTGTGGAGGATGAATGGCCGGAGGCGTGGCGCGCGTGCGCGGAATCGAAATGGCTTACGACGACGTGGGGAGCGGGGCGGCGGCGGTCGTGCTGCTGCACGGCTTCCCCTTCGACCGTTCGATGTGGCGCGAACAGACGCAGGCTTTGGGCGGCGCTTCGCGCGTCATCGCGCCCGATCTGCGCGGCATGGGCGAGACGCCGAGCGGCGACGGGGCGCTGACGATGGGCGAGATGGCCGAAGACGTCGCGGCGCTTCTCGACGCCCTCAACGTCGAGCGCGTGGTGGTGGGCGGGCTCTCGATGGGTGGCTACGTCGCGTTCGAGTTCTTCAGCAGATTCAGAGAGCGCGTACGCGGGCTCGTCCTCGCGGACACGCGCCCGCAGGCCGACACGGACGAGGCGCGGCACACGCGCGAGGAGACCGCGCAGCGTGCCTTGAGAGACGGCCTGGAACCCATAGCCGACTCGATGCTGCCGAAGCTCCTCTCCGCGTCAACGCGCGAAGGCAAGCCCGATGTGGTCGGGCGCGTGCGCGCGATGATGCTCGGCACGCGGCCCGAGGGCGCGGCCGCGGCGCTGCGCGCGATGGCCGTGCGGCGTGACCAGACGGGGCTGTTGACCGAGGTTGACGTGCCGACTCTGATAGTCGTCGGCGGCGAGGATTCCATCACGCCCCCTTCGGACGCCGAGGCGATGGGCGCGAAGATCAGGGGTTCGCGCCTCGTCCGTATCGAAGGCGCGGCGCACCTGTCGAACGTCGAGCGCCCCGAAGAGTTCAACCGCGCGCTCGTCGAGTTCGTCGGCGGCCTGCCCACCTGAAAGTGAAGTGAACGACGTGAACGAACCCTGGAAATACAGCATCGAGGAGCGCGTCCGCTGGGGCGACGTCGACGCGGCGGGCATCATCTTCTACGGCGCTTACATACGCTTCTTCGAGTTCGCCGAGACGGAGCTGTTCCGCGCCGTCGGCCTGCCCTACGGCGTGATGTTCGACGAGCTGGACATCTGGCTGCCGCGCGCGCACCTCGAATGCGACTTCCGACGCGCCGCGCAGCTCGACGACCTGCTGGAGGTCTGCGTCTACGTCGGCCGCGTCGGCTCCAAGTCGCTGCGCTTCAACTTCGAGGTGCGCCGCAACGGCGGCGAAGAGCTGGTCGCCGAGGCGCACTTCGTCCTCGTCGCCGTCCGCCGCAACACCTTCGAGTCCGTCCCCGTTCCCGACGAACTCAAACGCCGCCTCGCCCCCTACACACGTCCCGACCCACTTTGAATGTGGGCTGACGTCCCGCGGTCAGGTCAGAAGGGGTTGAGGGCGCGGCGCGCGAGCGTCCTCTTGAGGTCGAGGTAGCCCTGGTCGCCGGTGACCAGCTCGCGCAGCGTGCGGCGGATGCCCGGGTGGGCGCGCGCGAACTTAATCATCCGGTCGGTGAAGGGGCCGCCCCAGAAGTCGCCGTAAAATCTGCGCCTCATCTTCGACGCGCGCCGCAGCTCGCCCCCGAAGTCCGCGCGCCACTTCACATCGTAAGAACTCACGTCGCCCGCGAGGTAGCTTTCGGCGAAGAGTTCCGCCGAGCGCAGCGCGTAATAAATCCCCTCGCCCGTCACCGGGTCTGCGAAGCCCGCCGCGTCGCCGAGGAGCGCCCAATCCGCGCCGGCCGCGCGCCGCGCGTCCAACGTCTCGGGCGCGAGGCCGGGGATGCGCGCCGCGTAACGCTCGGCCACCCCCCGCAGCATGCCTTCGATTTCGCCCCCGCCGCCGCCGCGCGCCCAACGCCCGCGCGGTGTGGAGTCTTTATCCTCCCGCGCGCGGTAGTAGTTGACCATGAAGTCCCAGAGCATGCCGTCGAGCGTCTTGTGGTTGAAGGCGTCCTGCGCCGTCGCGATGCCGAAAGAGATGTGGTCGAGGCGCGGGAAGGCCCACGCGTAACCGGCCCAGCCCGGCAGGAAGGCGATGACCGTCGGGGCGTCGTCCGCCTCGTTCAAAGGGGTTCGGTAGCCGAAGGCGACCTCCATGTCGGAGTTGGAAAGCGGCCCGGCGAGCCTGCGCGCGATGGCGCTGTTCGCGCCGTCCGCCGCCGCGAGCACGCGCCCGCCCCAACTCTCGCCCCCGCGCGCGCGCACGACCCAGCGGCCGCCCGACTCCTTCTCCCCGGAAGCAGAGACGCGACACTCGAAGACCTGCGCGCCCGCGCTCTGGGCCCGCCCGCGCAGATAAGAGTCGAAGGCGCAGCGCGAATAGACGGCGAAGGGCTCCGTGAGCTTCAGGCGGACGCCATCACCCGCGGGCGAAATCATCTCCACCTCCGTGACGGCGCGCCCCCCGGCTTCGAGCAGAAACGGCCACGCCTTGAGCGCCTTCGACGTGACGCCCCCGCCGCATGCCTTGGCCTCGCGCGCCGGCCGCCCGTCGAACAGCGCCACGCGCGCGCCCGCACGCGCCAGCCTCTCCGCCGCGAACGACCCCGCGGGGCCCGCCCCGACGATGAGCACGTCGAATTCTTCCTTAGCGCCCGCCAAAACTCTCCCCTATTTACCGACGGCCTCCGCCCCTCATCCCGTCAGGCGCGGCCGCCGTCATCCTTGCCGTTGAAAACCACAGTTGTTAAAATCCGTCCCAACCCCTACAAGTCGAGACGCTTTTCGCCGCGTCGCTTTTTAACGCTGACCGCCCCGTTAGGACTCCGGTT
Organism: Pyrinomonadaceae bacterium; assembly: GCA_036388135.1. Classification (GTDB taxonomy): domain Bacteria; phylum Acidobacteriota; class Blastocatellia; order Pyrinomonadales; family Pyrinomonadaceae; genus QHXN01. The sequence goes on from DASVSK010000526.1 coordinate 3,145, forward strand.
CTTCCGCGGAAGACCCTCCCCCGACGGCAAGAGGATGATAAACAACAGTCCTCTCGTATTCGTCGGCATCGCCCCGCACCCGCCGATCATGGTTCCGGAAGTCGGCGGCGCGCGCACAGCCGAGGTGCGTGCCTCCGTCGAGGCCATGCGCGACCTGACCGCACGCGTCAAAGACTGCGGCGCGGAGACCGTCGTCCTCGTCTCGCCGCACGCCCCGCTGGAGAGGGACGCCTTCGTGGCTTACGGCGGCGCGCGGCTGCGCGGAGATTTTGCCAACTTCCGCGCCCCGCAGGCAATCGTCGAAGCGCCGCTGGACGAAGGGCTGCTCGGGGCCGTCCGAGAGGCCGCGGCCGAAGAACATTACCGCGTCGTCGACCTCGGAGCGCGAGAGCTGGATCACGGCACTGCCGTCCCGCTCTACTTTCTTCTGCGCAACGGCTGGGGCGGCCGGGTGGTCGCGCTCGGCTACAGCTTCCTCCCCGACGACGACCACATCCGTTTCGGAAAATGTATCAGGCGCGCGGTCGAGCGGGTCGGACGGCGCGCGGCGTTCATCGCCAGCGGCGACCTGAGTCACCGCCTCGCCCCCGACGCGCCCGCGGGCTTCCACCCGCAAGCGTGCCGTTTCGACGAGGAGGTCGTCGAGTCACTCCGCCTGAACGAGCCCGAGCGCATCTCTCAGATAGACCACGGACTGCGGCGGCTCGCCGGCGAATGCGGCTACCGCTCGATGCTCGTCGCCATCGGAGCCGCAGCCGGGGGCCGGAGTGCCTGCGAGGTCATGCACTACGAAGCGCCCTTCGGCGTCGGCTATCTGGTGGCGCAACTCTCGCGCTCTGATTTGAATTAACAGATGGCTACAAAGATCGAGACTGTCGAAAGCGCGAGCCCCGCGGCGGCCGAGTCCTTTAACGACGCGGAAGGGTCGGCCGCCCAACTCGCGTCCGGCGCGAGTCAAATAACTGCGCTCGCGCGGACGGCGGTCGAGACCTACGTCCTGAAAGGAAAGATTATCGAGCCGGAACAATTCCCCCGAACGTCCCTTCTGAATTGACGGTCGGCATGCTTCGTCTGCATCAAGACCCTCGCGCGCGAGTTGAGGGGCTGTATCGGCACGGTCGAGCCGGAGAAAAGCACACTGGCCCAGGAGGTGATAATCAACGCCGTCAAAGCGGCAACACGCGACCCGCGCTTCGAGCCCATCACTTATGACGAACTCCCCTCCCTGCGTTACTCGGTTGACGTCCTCGGGAGGCTGGAGCCGGTCGCGTTCGAGGACTTGAACCCTTCAGTATTCGGCGTTGTCGTTACGGACTATTCGGGCTTGCGGCGCGGACTCCTTCTGCCGGCCATCGAAAGTATCAGGACGGCCGGCCAGCAGGTCAGCGTCGCCGCCAGAAAGGCCGGCGTCGAAGCCGGCGAACCGCTAAAGCTCTACCGCTTTCGCACACACCGCTTCAGTGAGCGAGTGTAAACCCTTAATTCTGAATGAGGAGGAAGAAGATGCCAGATTCTAACCAGACCAAAAGCTCCCTCGGGGAGAGGAACGAAGACCCCGAACTCAAACCCGACGCCACGCCGAACCCGATTGAGGACGTCAATCCGGCGAACGACGAGCGGGCCATCAACGTCGGCGAATCCGGCCAGTTTGCCCCCGGCGGGCGCTACAACGAGCTGGGGGCCACCAAGCCACGCCGCATCGACCTCGACGAACAGGTTGACAGCGCCCTCTCCAAAGAGGAGTAGAGCGTTAGGCGGAAATACCCCCGAAGAAAAGCTTCATTTTTGTTAGTGCTACGAAGAACCGGAAGGGTATTTCTGAAACAAGGTTTTCCGCAAAAAAATTCCGCTGCATACGCGAGATGCATGCAGCGGTAATATCCACAGGAGGAAAGGGTCTTCATTCTACATGAGCGGGTCGAGTGTGTCAAATAGATTCACACTTGGACAGTAGCTTAAATTCGGGGTATGCTCTGCGCGGATTTTTGAATAGCGCGCAAGCGTACCCCGTCTTTTGTAAAACGGATGCGCGCGGTTGTGTGAAGCGTTCCCGTTCTGTCGCCGATAACGGCAACGCTTCATGTTGCCGTTTTACGTTCGCACTAACGTCCGCGATACTATCCTACAGGCTACTATCCTGCGCGATAGTATTTACCGTTGACGGAAAATGGCGTACGCGCTAAGATTCGGGTTAACCGAAACGTTTAATGTTAAGTTATAAGTGTTTCGGTCAATCGCGACGTAAGCGGAATTTACTCGGTAGGGAGCTGGAAATGCCCGGCATCCGTCGAAGTCCTTTGTTTCGTTTGCTGTTGCGGGCGGGGCGTGAAGAGTTATC
>DASVSK010000527.1:0-1780 GCA_036388135.1 Pyrinomonadaceae bacterium
AGCTTTCTGATTTACACGCGGGTGGGTGGCGTCAGTCTCCGCGGCGTTCGCCGGTGCGGCGCGGGTCGCGCCCGCGGGCGATGCGGCGGCGCGGGACGATGGGGCTGCGGGCGTGGAGCATCTCCTTGTGGCGGTTGTTCAGGAGCGCGACGAAAGTCTGGTGGTGCCTGAAGCCGAGGAGCCGCGCCGCGCGCGAGACCACGCCGTCGGCGTCCTGGAGTGCGCGGCCGATCAGCTCGGACTCGTAGCGCAGCACCTCCGCCTTCAGCGAGAAGCCCTCCCACCTCCGCTCGGGCGCGCCCGGCGGGAGCCCCGGCTCCGCGAACTCTTTGCCCGACCCCGAGAGCGAGCCCACCGCGCGGCGCGCGCAGGCCGTCAGGCGCGCGAGCGTCGCGGCGTCGCGCGCGCCGCCGAGCAGGTCGTGCGCGCGCGCGAAGGTCTCGCACAGCTCGCCCGAAGTCATGTGCGCGCCCAGCTCTTCGGCGAGCGCCAGCCGCGCCGCGCCCGCGCCCGCGCGGTCGCCCGCCGCCTCGGCCGTCGCGGCGGCGCGCGTCAGGCTCCGCCGCGCCTCTTCGCGGCGGCCCGCGCGCGCCTGCGCCACGCCCAGCGTCGTCAGCGCCTCGGCCAGAAGCGCCTGGCGGTCGCCGTCCTCAAGTCCGCGCACCGCGGCGGCGGCGGCGCGCTCTGCCTCTTCGAGCCGACCCTCGGCGGTGAGGACGCGCGCCAGCGTGTCGTCGCACTGCGCGACGCTGGGCGCGTCCTTCAGCGCGGCGAAGAGCGCGCGGGCGCGCGCGAGGTGGCGGTGCGCCTCCTCCTGACGGCCGATGTTGTTGAAGAGGACGGCGAGGTTGTTCTCGGTGAACGCGTGGTAGCGCGTGTGCCCGGCCTGCTCGAAGTGGTAGCTGGCGGCGGCGTACTCGACGAGCGCGCGGTCGCGCATCGGGGCGTCGTCGCGCGCGTCGGCGAGCGTGCGGAAGGTGACGGCGCGGTGGTTGTGGAAGCAGCCTTTGAGGTAGTCGCTCTCGCTCGACTCGACGAGCGGCGCGGCCTCCTCCATCAGTTCGAGCACCGCGTCGTAGCGGCGCGCCGAGAACTCGACGACCGCGAGGCGGACGAGCGTCGCGCCCCTCTGCTCGCCGTCCGCGCCGTCGAGCGCGTCGAGCGCCGAGCGCAGGACGACGCGCGACTCTTCGACCGCGCCCTCGCGCCAGTAGCAGAGCCCCAGCTCCGCGCGCGACTCGGCGGCCTTCTTCGTGTCGCCCAGCCGCTCGAACAGGAGCGCGCCCTCTGTGAAGAGGTTCTTGGCGGCCTCCTGCGCGCGCTCGACGCGGCGCGCGCCGCCGATGGCGCTCGTCAGCCTCCCGGCCTGTAAGAGCACCTCGGCGGCGGCGCGCTCGCCCAAACCTTCGACGGCGGGTCGCTCGCCCGCGCGCCGCCACAGCATGCCCATCGCCTCGCGTGCGCGCTCGTAGTCGCCCGCCTCCAGGTAAGACTTCGACCGCCCGCAGCGTAGCAGCGCATCCTCTTCGGGGGAGATACGGTCGACTGTGTCCGCGCCGGCGGGCGCGGTTCGGGAACGTTCGAGAATGTCCATGTGAGGACTGTCACCTCCTCTTCGGGCTTCGGGGCGGCGCGCGGCGCGAACTGTTAAGGGGGCAAGGCCGTGCGCGTCCCCGTCGGGTGGTTCGGGCGGGCGGTGGGCGAAGCTACACGCCGTGTGCAGCCGTCCTGCCGCCGTCGTGTTCTATGACCGGCCGGGCCGGCGTTCAGTAAGGAAAAG
>DASVSK010000528.1:0-6333 GCA_036388135.1 Pyrinomonadaceae bacterium
GCGGGATGCGGAGCGACTTCGCCGCGCGTTCGAGGTCGCCGGTGAACTTCTGCCGGACGCGCAGCGAGCCCGAGCTGAGGTACGCCACCATCACGCGCGACCCCGGCGGCAGCTTGCGGATGAAGGCCGCGATGCCCCGAATCTCGTTGCTCATCGACGAGACGAGGTCGTCCTGGATGAGCACGGCGAGCGTCAGCGGCGAGCGCCCCGCCCCGCGCATGGCGAGCACCTCCTGACGCTCCCCGTCCTCGAAGACTTGCAGGTCTTCGAGGTAGCGCACCTCCGACTGGGGCGCGCGTTCCGGCAGACGCAGCGTGACGGGTATCGTCACGGCGCGGACGTCGCGCCGCAGCTCGTTGCGCCCCGCGCCCTCGCCCCGCTTCTGCGCGGCCGCCGCGCTAAAGCCCGCGCAGACGAGCAGCGCCGACAGTGCGGCCGGCAGCGCGGCGGTAAATTTTCTGAGCCTTCTTCTCATCGCCCCTCCTCGGGCCACCCTTCGCCTCCCGCGTGGCTCTGCTATTATAGCCCCTCGGCCGGTCGAAACGTATGCGGGTCGGGCTCGGAAGCTGACAACATCTTGTGTGGAAGAATTTCGTCGCCGGGCGGCCGTCGGTTGGATGCGCCCTTCGGCGGTAAAAGTTCGGCGGGAGGTCTGGTTTTGGACAAGATTACGCGGGGCGGCAGGCTCACTTCCGGCGACCGTCTGGCGGGCCGGCTGCTGCGCTGGTCGCCGCTGCTCGCCTACCTCGTCCTCGCGCTCCCGCTCCCGGCCTACTTCCTCTTCCGCTACTTCACCGCCTCCGAGAACCCCGGCGAGTACATGCTCTTCGCGCTGACCTCGCTCGCCGTCTTCTCGGTCTTCGGCGTCGCCGCGGCCGTCGCCGTCTTCCTCTACCGGAGGTTCTGGGAGCGACGCCTGCGCGAGAGGCTGGCCGCCGACGGCGTGACCGCCGACGAGCTTTCGCTCTTCGCCGACGAGCTTTCGCCCGCGCAGCGCCGCGCGCTCCGCGAGATGGAGGCACAGAATCCCCTGCTCGCCGACGCCTACCGCGAGACGCTCGCCGCGCGCCTGACGGCCGCGCGCGTACTCGCGCGGGCCGGGAGCGACTCCGAGCAGGTCGAGCGCCGCCTGCAAAACGCCTCGGGGCTACAGGCCGCGGGGCGCGCCGAGCTTGAGCAGGACTTGCACAACGACCGCGCGCGCCTCGAACGCGTCCGCGGCGAGGCCGACGAGCACGCGCGCGAGCTGGACGCGCGCCTCCAGATGATAGAGGCCATCGCCGGCCGCGACGCGAGCCAGGCCGAGACCGAGCTGGCGCTCAAACGCCTCGGCTCCGTCCGCGACAACCGCCCGCTCATGCTCGACTCCATCCGGCAGGAGCAGGAGGCGCTCGAAGAGGTCGAGCGCGAGATGCGCCGACTCCCCACCCCGCCCGAAGAGCGCCCCGGCGTCTAGTGTCGGGGCGATTAACCACGTATCGCTATAGACGCCCGGCGCGCTCTTCAAAATCCGCCAGCCGGTAGACGCCGCGCTCCACGCGCACGGCGAAACCCTCGTCCACCAGCGCGTGGTTGCCCCTCCCCGCCTCGACGCGCGAAAGCCCTGTCACCTTCGCCAGCTCGCCCGGCAGCGTCATCCCCGCGCCCTCCAGGTACGCGCGCGCGACCTCGCGCAGCGCCTCCTCCCTTTTCACCTTCCGCGACAGCTCGCCCGCGAAGCGACCCTCGCTGAGCGCCCAGATGTACGTGAACCAGGGCTCGTAGAGAACCTCCTGCGGGATGACCTTCAGCGACCGCTGCAACTCGTCGAGCGCGCGCGTGAAGCGCGGACGCTCCGAGACCTTCGACGCCTCGCGCAGGTCGCTCGTCGCCATCTCCCACTCCCTGCGCAGAACCTTCAAGACCGCCCGCGCGTCCTCCGAAAGCGCCTTCGACTCGTCCCTGCGCGCGACGCCCCAGAGCGCGTTAAAGTGCGGGACGAGGCGGGGCGCGACGAAGGTCGAGCGGCTCCTGGCGAGCTTCGCGTAGTAGACGCGCCCGCGCCGCATCAGCTCGTCCTTGAGCACCCACGTCAGGCTGCTCTCCGGGTCTTTCTGCACGTTGCGCGGCATGTGCGCGTCGCGCCGCCCGCAGACGGCGACGTAGAGCGAAGGCCCGGGACGCCGCGAATCCGTCATCGTCGCGCAGAACCCCACGGCCTCCACGAGCTTCTCGGCCTCGACCGCCGTCTCGACGCGCGCCTCGGGCTCGCGCCGCCAGGCGCGGTCTCGATAGGCTTCGATCTCTTCTGGAAGTACCTTTAACATTTCCAGAAATTACGCGAACATCCTTGACAAACTCTTGCCAAAGCTGTTTAATCCTTGGTGCCTGCTCTTTGTTTACTGAGCAATGGCGGGTATTTTCAGCCCAAACGTCCCGACTGCCGCGCCCCGCACGCACGGCCTTTCGCCACCGGAGCCTTCCCGCTCCAAACCCTTCCCGAATGTCTTCAAGCGACTCAGAACCGAGAGCGTAACCGGCGTCGTCGGGTGGCGCGTCCCGCATGCGGCTCCGCTTCGAGACGAGCGCGGTCTGACCTTACCGGTCACACGGATTCCCGGAGGTGCAACTTGGCCGGCAGCATATCAGAACGACCCACGCGGCGCACGACTCTTCGCCTCGTCTCCGCCCTGCTCACGCTCTGCCTGCTCGCGCCGAACGCGGCCGCGTGGTCGGGCAAGGGGCAGAAGAATTTTAAGCAGGGCTTGCGGCACGAGGCCGCGCAGCAGTGGGAGAAGGCCGCCGAGGAGTTCTCGCTCGCGGCCGCGGCCGACCCGTCGAACAGCGAGTACCAGCTCCACCTCCGCCGCGCGCTCTTCAACGCCTCGCAGAGCTTCTCGCAGCAGGGTGCGGCGCTGCTGGAACGCGGCGACTACCTCGGCGCTTACAACGCCTTCCGCCGCGCCTACGGCTACGACCCCGCGAACCAACTGGCGCACACGCTGATGGAGCGCGCCTTCCGCCTCCAGACCGGCGGCGGCGAGAAGCAGGGGGCCGAAAGGCCCGCGCCCGTCGCGAGGCCGCAGTCCGCGGCGCGCCTCCGGCCGACGGCCTTCGACGCCTCCGCCGCCGACGCGGCCGCGCCGGGACGCCCCGAAGGGCGGCGGCAGGACGAGTCGCTCGCGCCGCCGCGCAACGAGCAGTTGCAGACGATTCAGTACAGCGGCGACCTCGAAAAGTTCATCAAATACCTCGCGCGCCAGATCAGGATCAACGTCGTCTTCGACCGCGACTTCCCGAAGCGCGAGGTGAGCGTCGACCTCCTCGACGTGACGGCGGCGCAGGCGCTCGACTACATTTTCCTCACGCAGGGAATCTTCTTCCAGAAGCTCTCCCCGCGCACCATCGTCGTCGCCGAGCAGGTCAAGCGCCCGCAGTACCAGCAGCTCGTGCTGCGCACCTTCTACCTCTACAACGTCGACCCGAACGACGCGCGCACGCTCATCACCGCCTCGATCCCGCCGCAGGCCGGACGCCAGCCCGTCATCACCGCCAACAAGGCGACCAACTCCATCACCGTCCGCGACACGCCCGAGAACGTCCGCCTCGTCGGCGAGCTGCTGCGCTCCATCGACAAGGAGCGCGCCGAGGTCGTGATGGACGTCAACATCTTCGAGGTCTCGCGCGAAGACCTCATGCAGTTCGGCAACCAGATCGGCACGGGCGACTCGCTCATGAACCTCGGCGGCATCCAGAGGGGTCTGAGCGTGCTCGGCGGCAGCCGGGAGGTCGTCACGCAGGCGCTCGCCTCGGTGCCGACGGCGCTCGGCGCGGCCTTCATCGTCCCGCCCACCGCGCTCTCCGCCTTGCAGCGCCGCGACAACACGCGGCTCGTCGCCTCCACGCAGGTTCACGCCTTCGACGGCGAGAAGTCCACGGCGCACATCGGTCAGCGCGTGCCCGTGCAGACGGCGACCGTCTCGCCCTACGGCTCGGTCTCGACCGGCGACGGCAACAACGCGCAGGCCGGCGTCGCGCAGGGGCTCTTCGGCGGGAACGGCTACCCCGTCATCCAGTACGAGAAGACGGGGCTGACGCTTGAGTTCACGCCGCAGGTCTTCCCCAACCTCGACGTGCAGGTGAAGATGAGCATCAAGTCGAACGACGTGACGAGGACGGCGGGCGCGGCCGCGCTCACGCCGACCTTCACCGAGCGCAACATCGAGGGCACGGCGCGGATGCAGAACAACCGCACGCTGATGATCGCCAGCGTCGCGCAGAACCAGCAGTCGCGCGGCCGTCAGGGGCTGCCAATCCTCGGCCTCGTCCCCATCCTCGGCAACCTCTTCAGCGCGCCGCGCCGCGAGGACTCGCAGACCGACATCGTCATCGCCGTCACGCCGCACGTCATGCGCGCCTCCACGGTCACGCCCGAGGACGAGGAGATGCACCCGTCGGGCACGCTCCAGACGCCGACTTCCGGGACGCTCGAAGCGATGCTCCTCGAAGTCACGCGCGAGGAGCAGCTCGCCGCGGCGCGCGCCATCCCGACCCACGCGACCGTCGAGCTTCCCGCGCACGCGTTCGAGCCGGCCGGGCTCAAAGAGCGGCTGCCCGAAGTGAGGACTAACCCCGCCCCCGCCGCGCCCGCGGCGGCGACGACCGAGCCGGGGGAGGCGGAGACGACCTTCGTGCCCGCGCCCAGGGAGCTGATGAACGGCGTCGCCGAACGGCCCGAAGCGCGCCCCGAAACGCGCGACGCCGTGCTCAAGTCCACGGCCGAAAGCGCGCGGCCCCACGCGCCCGCGGAAGTCACCCGGCCCGAGGCCCCGAAGCCCGAGGCCCCGAAGCCGTCGGCGGGCGACTCCCTCTTCTCTTTCGACAGGCCCGCGCAGACGCCCGCGCCGGCCGCACGTCTCCGCCGCGCGTCTCTGACGGCCGAAGCGCCGACGGCCGCGCCCGTCTCGGTCATCACCGAGAAGCCGCTGACGGATCGCGCCGCGGCGTCCGCGTCGAGCGCGGCGTCGCTCCGGCTGATGTCCGACCCGCGCCCCCTGCGCGTCGGCGAGCGCCGTCAGCTCAAGGTTCTGCTCAAGACCGACGCGCCGCTCGGGCTGCTCGCGCTGACCTTCCGGCTCGACCCGCGCGTGCTGGCCGTCCGCTCGGTCGGCGCGGGCACGCTCTCGTCGCCCGGGGACGCGAGCGTCTCGCACACGGTCACGCCCGAGGGGCTCCTGCTCGTCACCGTCGCGCCCGCGCGGCCGGCCTCGCCCCTGAGCGGCGCGGGCGTGCTGCTGGTCTTCGACGTCGAGGCGCTCTCCGCCGGGGCCGAGCCGCTCCGCTTCGACGCCGACGACGTCCACCTCGTCGCCACCGACGGCCGCAAAGTCCTCGTCAAGGTGATGACGGATCAGCTCTCCGTCGGCGAGTGAGAACGCCCCGCGAGCGCCCCTCCCGACCCGCCGAAAGTCCGTCGACGAACTCCGCACTTTTGAAGCCGAACAGATGAGCAGGCAGAGGCTCTTCCCGACCGTCGCATGGGGTGTGACCGCCGCCGGCGCGGCGGTCGTGCTGTGCGCCGCGGCGGGGCTGCGGCTGGCCGGGCTCGACCTGCTCTTCGTCGTGCTGGTCGCCGTGGCGCTCTGCGTCACCTCGCGCGTCTCGGTCGTCATCCCGCGCGTCAACTCGTCCGTCTCCGTCTCCGACACGCTCATCTTCCTGACGATGATCCTCTACGGGGGCGAGGCCGCCATCCTCCTCAACGCGGCCGAGACCGCGCTCACCTCCTACAGGTTCTGCAAGTCGAAGCTCACGGTGGCCTTCAACGCCGCGTCGCTCTCCGTCGCGACGCTCGCCACCGTCTCGGCGCTCCGCCTCTGCTACGGCAGCGAGATGTTCGCGGAGTGGGGGCACGGCAGCCGCTACGTCTCGGCCGTCTGCCTGATGGCGCTCGTCCAGTACGCGGCCAACTCGGGCCTCATCGCGCTCGCCTACGCGCTCAAGAACGACGAGCCCTTCTGGCCGACCTGGCGTCAACACTACCTCTGGACTTCGATCACGTACTTCGCGGGGGCCTCGGCCGCGGGTCTGATCGCGCTCCTGATGCGCACCATCGGCGCGTCGGCGCTCTTCGTCATCACGCCCGTCGTCCTCATCACCTACTTCACCTACCGCACCTACCTCAAGAACGTCGAGACGTCGAACGCGCAGGCAGAGCAGGCGCGCCGCCACGTCGAGGAGCTGTCGCACTACATCGCCGAGCAGGACCGCATCCGCGAGCAGTACGCGCAGATGGAGAAGCTGTCGGCGCTCGGCGAGCTGGCGTCGGGCGTGGCGCACGACTTCAACAACACG
>DASVSK010000529.1:0-1856 GCA_036388135.1 Pyrinomonadaceae bacterium
CGACAACCTCGGCGAGAACATCAACCTCGTCGACCTCGAAGGCCGCCCCGCCACGACGCAGGGCGGCGCGACCGGCGGCGGCACGCAGTAAGTAAGGGGGTAGACAGTAGACAGTAGTCAGTAGTCAGTAGAAGAACCAAAAGCGACGCGTCCCGGTTGATAGCCGAGACGCGCCGCCCTTTTTTCTACTGCCTACTGTCTACTGTCTACTGTCTACTTCCCTACTGGCTACCCTTCTTCTTGTAAATCTTCTTGAGGTCGCGGTGGATGCGCTTGACGCGCTCCTTGTCGTCCTGCGCCTTGCGCGGGTCGACGAGCGTGGCGGCGTGGCGCATCTCGGCCTGCATCTTGCGGTAGTTCCGGTAGCGCTCGGCGTCGAGCGTCCCGGCGTCGAGCGCCTCGCGGACGGCGCAGCCCGGCTCGCCCTCGTGCCCGCAGTCGTTGAAGCGGCAGAGGGCGGCCGTCTCCTCTATCTCCTCGAAGGTCTCGCGCAGCCCGCGCTCGCTGACCAGCAGTTGCAGCTCGCGCATCCCCGGCGTGTCGAGCACGAGCCCGCCCCCGGGGAGCACGAACAGCTCGCGGTGCGTCGTCGTGTGTCGGCCGCGCGCGTCCGCCAGCCGCACCTCCTGCGTGCGCTGCACCTCGGAGCCGAGCAGGCGGTTCGTGATGGTCGACTTGCCCGTCCCCGACGAGCCCATCAGCGCGACCGTTCGCCCGCGGCCGACGTACGGGAGCAACTGCTCGACGCCGACGCCGCGCTTCGCGCTCAGGGCGTGGACGGGCACGCCGGGCGCGACCAGCTCTATCTCGCGCCGCCGCTCCTCGGCCTCCTCGATTAAGTCCGCCTTGTTGAGGACGACGACGGGCTCGGCCCCGCTCTCCCAGGCCATGATGAGGTAGCGCTCGACGCGGCGCGGGTTGTAGTCGTGGTCGAGCCCCGTGACGAGGAAGACGGTGTCGACGTTGGCGGCGACTATCTGCTCGGCCGTCTCGCTGCCCGCGGCGCGGCGCGAGAACTTCGAGCGGCGCGGCAGTATCTCGTGAATCTTCGCCTTCTCCTCCTCGGCCACGCGCCGGAAGGCGACCCAGTCGCCGACGGCCGGGAGGTCTTCCGCGCCGCGCGCGTGGTAGCGCAGCCGCCCCGTCGTCTCGGCCGCCGTCTCGCCCGACGCCGTGTAGAGCATCAGCGCGCGGTTGTGCTGGAGCAGGACCCGGCCCGCCTCGAACCCCTCCGCCGCCAGCGGTGCGAACGCCTCGGCGAAGAATTCAGACCACCCGTAATCTTCTAACGTCAGCAAATGACCCTCTCGGAAAGGCAAAAGTAAAAAGGCGAAAGGCGAAAGTGAAGAGGGGGAGAAGAATTAAAAGCTCATCGCGCGGGGCGCGTCCGCACTTCCGCCTTTTTACTTTTTCCCTTTGCCCTCGTAGCGGTAGTGACCCGTAATCTTCCAGTTAAAGAGCACGTCCTCCATCTTCGGCCCCGCGCCGATGTTGTGGACGATCTGCATGCGCGCCTCGTCGGCCTCCGAAGGCACGTTGACGACGATGCCGATGTGCGTCAGCCCCCCGCCCAGGTCCCACGTCACCACGTCGCCGGGCCTGTAGTCGCGCGCCTCCCGCGTGACGGGCAGCCCCGCGCCCTGCCGCCCGAAGAAGACCATCAGGTTCGGCACGCGCCGGTGGTCGATGTTGGTGTCGGTCTTCTTCAGCCCCCACTTGCGCGGGTACGCGCCGAAGTTGGCGGCCATGTCCTCGTGCACTTCCCTTTGCAGGTCGACGCCGACGGCGCGGTACGAGCGGATGACCTCGTCGGTGCAGACGCCGACCTCGGCCGGGACGTCGCCGCCCGGGTAGGC
>DASVSK010000530.1:0-3598 GCA_036388135.1 Pyrinomonadaceae bacterium
TACTGCCTACTGCCGTCTGACTACTCCCCTCACGACCGCGCTTCCGCCTCGGCCGCCGCGTCGGCGGGCTCGGGCGCGGGGGTGAGGCGCACCCAGCGGAGTCGGCGGCGCTCGACGCGCTCGACGCGGAAGAGCGCGCCGTCGTGCTCGACCGTGTCGCCGGCCTTGAGCAGACGCCCGGCGCGCGCCAGGAGGAAGCCGGCGAGCGTCGTGTAGTGCCCGTCCTCGGGGAGCCCGAGCGGGAAGTGCCGGTTGGCGTCGCGGACGGCGAGCATGCCGTCGAGGAGGTAGGTGCCGTCCCCCTGCGCGATGATCTGCGACTTCGCCTCCTCGTCGTACTCGTCGTCTATCTCGCCGACGATCTCTTCGAGCAGGTCTTCCAGCGTGACGATGCCTTCGAGCCCGCCGTGCTCGTCGATGACGAAGGCGAGGTGCGTGCGGCTGTCGCGCATCTGCTTGAGCGCAGCGCCGAGCTTGGCCGTCGCCGGCATGAAGAGCGGCGGGTGCGCGAGCGCCGCGGCGTCGAACTCCTCCGGGGGCCTGGTGCCGTCGATGAAGTCTTCGAGGTCGCGGCGGAAGAGGACGCCGACCACGTCGTCGAGCCGCTCGCGGTAGACGGGCAGTCGCGTGTAGCCGTGCTCGCGGAAGGCGGCCTTGATCTCGGCGAGCGCGGCCGAGGCGGAGAGCGCCGTGACGTTGGTGCGCGGCACCATCGCCTCGCGCACCTCGGCGTCGGCGAACTCGAAGACGCCGTGGATGAGCCGCTGCTCCTCGGCCTCGATGTGCCCGCCCTGCCGCGACATCTCGATGACGTGGCGCAGCTCCTCCTGGGTGTAGGCCGAGGCGTGCCCGGCGTCGGCGTGAATCCCTAAGGGGCGGACGACCGCCGCGCTCGCGCGGTCGAGCGCGCGGATGGGCAGGCTGAAGACGCGGTAGAAGAGCTGCATCGGGAGCGCCGTCGACAGCGCCACGCTCTCGGCGCGCTGGAGGCCGAAGAGCTTCGGTGCCTGCTCGCCCAGGACGATGTGCAGCGCCGTGACGACGGCGAAGGCGATGAAGAAGGAGATGACGTGAATCCACGTCTTCGAGAGGCCGGCGTTCGCGAGCGGGCCTTCGAGCAGATGCGCGACGGTCGGCTCGCCGAGCCAGCCCAGCCCCAGCGAGGCCAGCGTGATGCCGAGCTGCGAGGCCGAGAGGTAGGCGTTCAGGTTGTCGAGCACCGAGATGAGGCGGCGCGCCCGCCGGTCGCCCGACTCGGCCAGCGTCTCGATGCGCGACCGCCTGAGTCCCACGAGCGCGAACTCGGCCGCGACGAAGAAGCCGTTGAGGAAGACCAGCAGGACTATCGCCACCAGGTACAGTGCTGTCAGCATGGCTCGGTATTTTACAACGGCGGGGGCGCGCGCCGAAGCAAAGGCGGGGCGGATGCGGGGCGCTCCCGGCTTTTAGACCTTCTCCTCTTTGCGGCGGCGCGCGAGCAGCTTTTCGAGGTCGTTGAAGCGGCGGAGCATCTCGGCGTGGATGTGGTCGGTCTTCTCGTGGAGGTGCGCGACCTCGAGTTCGGCCTTGATGTTGACGTCGTACTCGATGTCGCCGCGCACCTTGTCCTTCTGCGCCTGCCGGTTCTGGCTGATGAGCACGAAGCAGGAGAGGAAGATGGCTTCGAGGCTGACGACCATCGTCAGCAGGCCGAAGGGGAAGGGGTCGAAGCCGCCCGCGGGGAAGAGCGCCGGCGCGAGGAAGGTGTTGAGCGAGACCCACGCGGCGAACCAGACGGCGTGGATGAAGAGGAAGAGCATGCTGCCCGAGAACCACGCCAGCCAGTCGGAGATTCTTTGCAGCGGGGTGAGGCGCTCCTGAACCTCCTCGTTGACGTTGCGCGAGACGCGCGTGCGCAGGAGCTGGTCGGCCTTGCGCGTCATGCGCCCCATCGCCGCCAGCATGTGGAGCGCCGCGTCGGGCTTGCGTTGGAAGAGCAGGAGCAGGTCGTCGCGGTCAAGCTCCACCAGCTCGGACGGCAGAAGCGCGACGGCCGTCGCGGTGCGCGGGCCGGAGTCGAGGAGCGCTATCTCGCCGAAGAAGTCGCCGGGGCGGCAGGTGTCGAGCGTGATCTTCTGCCCGACGTTGTCGTTGATGAAAAGCTCGACCTCGCCCGCGCGCACGAGGTAGAGGCTCTCGCCGGGCTCGCCCGCGCGGAAGAGCGTCTCGCCGCCGCCGAGCCTGACGAGGTCGACCACGCCGGAGAGCGCGCGGCGGTCTTCCTCGCCGAGCAACCTGAAGAATTCGACCTCTTCGAGCGCCGAGGGGTCTACCGGCATCAGGGCCTCCCGGCGGCGGGCTGCCTGTTCGACTGCGCGGGCCTCTGCGGCTGCGCCGGGGCGGGCTGCGGGCCGGGGCGGGCCGTGTAGCCCGTGCGCGTGACCGCGATGCGCTTCTCGCCGCCGCGCCCGTCGGCGACCGCGACGCGGACGGGGCGGAAGTCGCCGGGGCGGGCGGCGGCCGTCGGCTTGTAGCTGATGACGTACTGCGTGCGCAAGTCCTTCGTGATCTGCTCGGCGATGCCGGGCAGCTCCGAGAGCGAGGTCGGGTAGAAGGTGCGGCCGCCCGTCTCCTTCGCCATCCGGTCGAGGAGGTCGACGGCCTTCTGCCGCTTCGACTTCGAGATGAAGCCGCGCTCCTTCTCCAGCTCGTTGACGAAGCCGATGACGAATATCTGGACGTCCTGCTCCTTGAGCGACTCGAAGAGCTGCTCCTGCTTGTAGAAGCTGTTGCGGTCCTCGCCGTCGGTGACGAGGATGAGCGCGCGGCGGCGCTTGTCCTCGACGGGGTCGCCCTTGCGCCGCTCGCCCGCGTGCTCGGCCGCGAGGTAGACGGCGTCGATGACGGCGGTCTGCCCGCCCTCGATGAACATGTCGTCGAGGGCGTCGCCGAGGGCGTTCCTGTCGGCGGTGAAGTCCTGCAAAATCTTGATCTCGTCGGAGGCGATGAAGCGGACGACGAACGCCTCGTCGCCCGGCTTGTTGCTGGCGACGATGGTCTTGGCGGCCTCGACGACCTGGCCGATCTGGCTGCGGAGGCTCCCGGAGTTGTCGACGACGAGGCCGTAGGTGATGGGCACCTCCTCGCGCGTCACGAACTGAACCTGCTGCTGGACGCCGTTCTCGAAGACGCGGAACTCCTCGCTACCGACGTCGTTGATGGGGCGGTTGTTGCGGTCGACGACGCGGACGTGGAGGTTGACGAGGCTCGTGTCGATGGTGACGACCTCGTCGGGGTCGACCTCCTGGTTCGGGTCCTGCTCGGGGGCGTCCGGCTCGGCCGTCGGCTGCGTGCGCAGCCTCGGCGCGGCGGGCGTCTGCTGCTGCGGCGCGGGGGCCGCGGCGGGAGTCTGTGCCGGCGTCGGCGTCGGCGTCTGGCGCGTCTGCGGGGCGGGCGTCTGCCGCGCGGGCTGCGTCTGCGCCGCCGCGCTGCTCACCGCGTTGTCGACACGCCGCGGGCGTCCCTGCTGCCGCCGCGCGGCCGAGGCCGGCGCGAGCGACGCCGCCAGCGCCGACACGGCCAGCAGCGCCGCGGCGACGACGCGCGCGCGACCCGACCC
>DASVSK010000531.1:0-2207 GCA_036388135.1 Pyrinomonadaceae bacterium
CGCGCTGGAGACTACCCCGGCACCTGCGCCTTCCGCCGCTCGACCTGCCTGCGCGTCGGCCACTACGACGGCGACGTGCTCTTCGACAACGAGGAGATCGTCCGACACTTCGCGCTGAGCGGCGCCGACGTCATGTGCGCCACCGACTTCTTCGTCCTCAAGCGCCCGCCGACCTTCGCCAAGTGGATGGAGCAGCGGCCGCGACAGGCTTACGAAGACTTCGTCATGCGCGCCAAGACGTTGCTCTTCGCCTCGCTCATCCCGGCGGCGCTGGCGCTCGGGCTGTTCGCGGGCGCGGCGGCGCTCGTCGCCTTCGTCGCGTTCGTCTCGCTCGCCTCGGGGCTCGTCGCGCTGCGCGGGCTCCTGCGCGACCGCGCTTACAGATTCTTCCCCGCCACGACGGCACTCTACGCGCCGCTGTGGGTGCTGGAGCGCGCCCTGAGCGTCTACTGGGCCTTCTACTGGCGCGTGCGTTACGGCGGCTACCCCTTCGGCGCGGCGCTGCTGTCGAAGGGGACCGGGCGCGCGTGGGTGGCCGGCGGCCGCGCCGAGAGCCGCGCGGCCGCGGGCCGGGCGGGTGCGAGGTGAGTGAGTCCGGCGAGAAGCCCGCGGTCGAGAGTGAGGCCGTCGGCAAGCTCGGCGACGTGCCGGCTGAAGAGTTCCGCGCCGCGCTCCGGCGCGCCGCCGACTGGGTCGCCGACTACCGCGAACACATTGAGGAGCGCCACGTCGCGCCGCACTCCGCGCCCGGCGACGTGACGGCGCTTCTGCCGACGTCGATGCCGGAGTCGCCCGCCCCACTCTCCGAACTTTTCGACCAACTCGACCGCCTCATCCTCCCGCACGTCGTCAACTGGGGGCACCCTTCCTTCCTCGGCTATTTCGGCTCGACGACGACCGCGCCCGGCATCGTCGGCGAGTTGATCGCCGCGGCACTCAACGTGAGCGCGATGACGTGGCGCACGTCGCCCGCGGCGACCGAGCTTGAGACGGTCGTCCTCGAATGGATGAGGCGCGCGCTCGGCCTTTCGGGGGAGTTCACCGGCGTAGTGTATGACACGGCCTCGGTCGCGCTGCTGCACGCGCTGGCGGCGGCGCGCGAGGGGCTGGGACTGGACGTGCGGCGGCGCGGGCTCGCTGGGCGGGGCGACGTGCCCGTGCTGCGCGTCTACGCCTCGGAGCAGGCGCACAGCTCGGTCGAGAAGGCGGCCATCATGCTCGGTGTCGGCGAGGAGAACGTGCGGCGCGTGGCGACGGACGAGCGTTTCAGGATGGACGCGGCCGCGCTCGGTGCGGCGTTGGAAGAAGACCGGCGTGCGGGCCTTTTGCCGCTGGCGGTCGTCGCCACGGTCGGGACGACTTCGACCGCCGCCTCCGACCCGGTCGAGGAGATAGCCGACCTCTGCCGCGCGCAGAACGTCTGGCTGCACGTCGACGCGGCCTACGGCGGCGCGCTGGCGCTGCTGCCGGAATACGCCCACCTCGTGCGCAAGCTTGAGCTGGCCGACTCTCTTGTCGTCAACCCGCACAAGTGGCTCTTCGTGCCGCTCGACTTCAGCGCCCTCTACACGCGCAGACCCGACCTCCTGCGCGCGACCTTCTCGCTCGTGCCCGAGTACCTGCGCGGCGACGCCGAGCGCGGCGAGGTCAACTACATGGACTACGGCGTCCAGCTCGGCCGACGCTTCCGCGCGCTCAAAGCGTGGGCGGTCTTCAAGACCTTCGGCCGCGCGGGTCTGGAGTCGCGCATCCGCGAGCACCTGCGGCTGGCACAGCTCTTCGCGCGCCGGGTCGCCGAGACTTCGGGCTTCGAGCTTACGGCCGCGCCCGAGATGGCGGTCGTCTGCTTCCGCGCGCTGCCCGAGCCGGGTCTCGGGGCTGCCGAGACGGACGCGCGCTCGGACGAGCTAAACCGGGCGCTGGTCGAGGCCGTCAACGCGACCGGCCGCGCCTACCTGACCCACACGACTTTGCGCGGGCGCATCACGGCGCGCGTCGCCTTCGGCAACGTCCTCACCGACGAAAGCCACGCCGCCGCCCTGCTCGCGCTGCTCGAAGAGGAGGCGGCGCGGCTGAGGCGCACGGACTTTGTCACTTCGGACGAGTAACGGAACGAGTTCGGGCGGTAAGCCGCGGGAGTCTGCGCGCGACGAAAAGGCCCCGGCAGTCTGAGCGAGACTGCCGGGGCCTTTCTTTTGATGATGCTA
>DASVSK010000532.1:0-2067 GCA_036388135.1 Pyrinomonadaceae bacterium
ACTACGACAAGGGCAAGCTCTGGACGACGCTCTTCTTCGTGAGCCTCTTCTTCGTCCTCTACTCGCTGCTCGCCGTCTTCCACAACGTGCTGCCGCGCCGCCGCTCGCGCTGGTTCGACGTGGCGCTGCTCGCCTCGGACGCGACGCTCTACTTCGGCTTCAGCTACCTGCTGCTCGCCGACTCGGGCTACGAGCGCGCGCTCCCGGCGGCGCTGGCGCTCGCCGTCGCGGGCTACTTCGCGGCGCTCTCCTACGCGGCGCGCGGGCGCTCCGCGGAAGACCGCCTGCTGGCCTACGCCTACGTGGGCGCGGCCGTGACGTTCCTGACGGCCGCGGCGGCGATACGGCTCGAACTACAGTGGGTGACCATCGTGTGGGCGGTCGAGGGGCTGATGCTGACGTGGGTCGGCCTGCGCTCGGGCGAGTCGGCGGCGCGGCGCGCGGCCGTCGCGGTCTTCGGCGTGGCGGCGGCCCACTGGCTCTGGGCGGACGCGCGGCAGTTCGCCTTCGACGCGGAGGCGTTCGCGGCGGGCGGCGGCGACTTCATCCCCGTCGCCAACGGGCGCGCCGTCTCGTGCCTGGTGCTGGTGGGCGCGCTGGCGGCGGCCGCGTGGCTCTACCGCGGCGGGCGCTACCGGGTCGTGAGCGAGGGGCGCGGCGCGGCGGGCGGGGCGGAGCGCGAGGCGCTGGCCTCGCTCTACACGCTCGCGGCCAACGCGCTGGCGCTGACGCTCCTGACGCTCGACCTGAGCGACTACTTCGGGCGGCGCAAGGCGCTGGCCGAGGGGCTCGCGGCCGCGCGCGCGGAGAACGCGCGGCAGTTCTCGCTGACGGCGCTGTGGGCCATCTACGGGGCTGCGCTCGTCGCGTACGGCATGAGGCGCGGCTTCGCGGCGGCGCGCTACGCGGGGCTCGCGCTGCTCGCGGCGGCGGCCGTCAAGGTGCTCGCCTTCGACCTCCGGTACTTCGACGCCGTGTGGCACGCGCCCGTCTTCAACCACACCTTCATGGCCTTCGCGCTGGTCGTCGCGGCCTGCGCCGCGGCCGCGCGGCTCTACGCGCGCGGGGGCGGCGCGGGCGAGGCCGAGTCCGTCCTGCCGGTGCTGGTCGTCGGCGCGAATGTGCTGGCGCTGGTGGCGCTGAGCGCGGAGGCCGTCGGCTTCTTCGAGGCGCGCACGGCGGCGGGCGCGGACGAGGCGGCGCGGCGCGACCTGGGGCTGGCGAAGCAGTTGTCGCTGTCGGTCGTGTGGGCGCTCTACGGCGCGGGTCTGCTGCTGGCGGGGCGTGCGCGGCGCGCGCGTCTGCTCCGCCTGCTGGGGCTGGCGCTGCTCGGCCTGACCGCGCTCAAGGTCTTCGCGCTCGACCTCTCGGCGCTCGACAGCGCCTACCGCATCGTCTCCTTCATCGTGCTCGGGGCGATACTGCTCGCCGTCTCATACCTCTACCAGAAGAGCCAGCAGCGCGCCGCCGCGGCGGAGCCGGAAGGGCCCGAGCCCCGGTCGCCCTAATCGTCTTGCGCCGCCGGGGCGCTCGGTGTCGGGGCTCGGCCGCGAAGATTTCAATTGACAGGCGCGGCGCGACCACATACTCTGCGCGCTGTCTCGCGTCCCGTGTTCTTGGCCGCACGCCGCCCGGCGTCGTCTTACCAGCCGGCGGTCGCAATCACCTCCGTTTAAAGCCTCGTCGCCCGACCCTTAAGGAGCCTTCCAATGTTTCGCCACGCCCGCACGTCGCGCACGTGTCTGCACAGACTCCTGCTCGCCTCGTTCTCCGTCGCCTTCCTGCTCCCGCTCGGCGCGGCGCGCGCGCAGACGCAGGGCCCCGCGCCCGCCGCGCAGGCCACGCCGAACCCGACGCCGAACCCGACGCCGACGCCCGCGCCGACGCCGTACGAGATAACGGTCGGGCAGGTGAGCCGCGCGGGCGAGCCGGCCGGGGAGGGGGAGCCGGTCTCGGCCGGTCTGGGGGACGAGATTGTCGTCAAGGTCAACAACCTCGGGGAGGAGCTGAGCCGGCAGGCGCGGGCGAAGGAGCCGGCGGCCACACGCCTCGACCCGAGGAGGCTGG
>DASVSK010000533.1:0-3762 GCA_036388135.1 Pyrinomonadaceae bacterium
GCCGCTGACCTTGAAGGCGCTGTTGCGCAGATAGCACCACAGCACGGTGAACATGCCGAGCTGGTGGGCCTCGTGGAAGGCCTTGGACACCTCTCGGATCTGGCGGGCCGACTCGTCGGAGCCGAAGTAGATGGTCGCGCCCACGGCGGTCGCGCCCATCTCGTGCGCCTGCTCGACGGTGCCGAAGAGAATCTGGTCGAACTTGTTCGGGTAGGTCAAAAGCTCGTTGTGGTTGATCTTCACGATGAAGGGAATCTTGTGCGCGTACTTGCGCGCGACGATGCCGAGCACGCCGAAGGTGGAGGCGACGGCGTTGCAGCCGCCCTCGATCGCCAGCTTGACGATGTTATCCGGGTCGAAGTAGGCCGGGTTGGGCGCGAAGCTCGCGCCCGCCGAGTGCTCGATGCCCTGGTCGACGGGGAGGATGGAGAGGTAGCCGGTGCCGGCGAGCCGCCCGTGGTTGAAGAGCGACTGGAGCGAGCGCAAGACCTGCGGGCTGCGGTCGGAGTTAACCCAGACGCGGTCGACGAAGTCGGGGCCGGGCGTCTGCAAAAGGTCCCTGGATATCTTCGGCGAGTCGAACTCCAAGAGGGCCCGCCCGTCATCGCCCAGCAGCTCCTCGACGCGCCCGAGCGCCGAGTCTTCGCGTTTGAGTTCGGTAGCCATGGATGTAAATCCTCCTGAAAAGGTTTATCTACGAGCGGCCTGTGGGGATTGCTTACGCGGCGGATTATAGCACGCGGCCCGCGCCGGGGCGGAAGCGGGCGGCAGGCGCGTAGACGGGGTGGAGGGGTCGGTGCCGCCGCTTACCGACGGCGGATTCATCGGGGAAGTAGACAGTAGACAGTAGACAGTAGTCTGTAGACAGTAGGGCTCCGCCTCGCGGGCGTTGACGCTGACACCCGGGCGGTGTGACGGGCAATGTTTTTCTACTGCCTACTGTCTACTGCCTACTGACTACTGCCTACTGCCTACCGACTACTCATCCCCTCATTGCTTCAACTGGAAGTCGGCGGGGACGAACTCCAGGGCGACGAGCGAGCCGGCGGACTTCGCGCGCGCGTCGGCGGGGGCGCGGTAGGTGACGACCACCGGCGTCTCGGTCTTGCGCGCGCCGCAGGAGAGTTCGGCCCCGGCCTCGCGCGTGTAGGCGACGATGTGCAGCCCGGCGAAGCCGACGCTGGTCAGGCGCAACTGGCGCTCGCCCGCCTTGAAGACGAAGACGAGTCCCTTCGGCCCGCACTCGATGCGCGTCAGCACGGCGCGCAGGCGCGTCTCGCCCTCGCGCGGCTTGCGCAGCGCCTCGTTGAGGGCCGAGCCGAAAGCCTCGGCCGCCAGCTCCTTGTCCGTCCTGCCCCGCCGCCCGGGCGGCGTCGCGGCGGCGTCGCGCTGGTCAGCGCTCACCTCCTCGCGCACCGTGAGGCGCGGCTCGCCGCCGCCGCCGCGCTCGTACGCCTCGCGCGCGGCGCGGTAGCCCCTGACATGCTCCTCGTAGCTCTTGATCGAGGCCATCACGGACTGCGCCCTCGCGCGCAGACCGGGGTCTGCGCCTTCGCGCGTCAGCGGCTCGACGGCCTTGCGCGCCTCGTCGAACTTCTCCTGCCAGAGGTAGACCTGCGCGAGCACGAGCGCGTAGTGCGCGTTGCCGGGCGCGAGCGCGAGCGCGCGTTTGATGAGCCGCGCGCCCTCCTCAAGGTTCTCGCCCGTCACGAGGTTGACCCAGGCGAGCAGGTGGTAGCTCTCCGGGAAGTCGGGGCGCAGGGAGATGGCCTTGCGGAGCGCATCGCGCATCTCCTTCGCGGGCGCGGGCGCGTAGCCCGAGGCGCGGCCGCCCTCGCCCACGCCGTCGCGGCTGAGCGCGTAGGCGTAGTAGTAGTGCGCGAGGTAGTTCTGCGCGCCCGAGGCGACGGCCCTGCGCAGCTCCTCTTTCGCGTCGTCGTAACGCTTCTGCCGGAGCCGCGCCATGCCGAGCGAGGAGCGCGCCATCACGAGCGCGGGGTCGAGCCGGAGCGCGCGCTCAAGCCGCGCCGCGGCCTCTTCGGCGCGGCCGGTGTGGAGCAGGAGGTCGCCGAGGTAGGCTTCCGCCTCGGCCTCGGTGAGCGGCGCGGCCGTCATCTGCGAGTCGAATTCGAGCCGCCGCTCGAAGGTGACGACCTTGCCCTGGAAGGTGTGCGCCCGGACGTAGTTCTGTAGCTCCTTTTCGAGCCCGGCGAAGTCGGTTTGGAAGGCGCGCGCGAACGCCTGCTCGGTCGGCGTGCCCTGCTTGACGAGCGCGAGGAACCCGCCGAGCTGCGGCAGGCGCTTCCCCCCGTCGCCGAGGATGAGGTAGTGGACGAGCGCCCACGCCTCGGCGTAGAAGAGGCTGCGGACGTCGTGCCGGTTGCGTTCGAGCGAGTGGTGGTCGACGGCGAAGAGTTGGGCGAGCGGCATCAGGCGCTGCCGGCGCAGCCGCGCCAGGTGATAGTCCACCAGCCGGCCGAGGTAGACCTTGCGGTCGTCCTCGATGGCGAAGGTGCTGTAGTACTCGGCCAGTCCTTCGTTGAACCAGGCGGGCGCGGAGCCCTTGCCGAGCGAGTTGTTGACGAGCAGGTGGACGTACTCGTGGTAGATGGTGCTGTAGGGGCTCTGCGCGCCGCGCTCGGGCGTGAGCGTGATGTAGTTGACGTCCTCGCCCGGCTGGAAGTAGCCGGCCACCGCGACGGTCTTGCCGTCGGCCACGGGCTTGAAGGGCTTGTAGGCGTCGTCGTTCTTGAAGACGACGACCGTGGTGGGCACCGGCGAGCTGAAGTTGACCTGCTCGAAGAGGCGCTGGAAGACGTCGCGGAACTGTTCGAGGCGGGTGGCGACCTGCCGAATCTCCTTCTCCGAGGCGTTGCCGACCAGGAAGAAGTTCTGCGAGCGGACGCTCGTCCATGTGTCTTTGGCGGCGGCGGCCTGCGCCGCGAGCAGAAGGGCGAGGGCGGCGACGAGGGCGCGCGTGCGTTGGGTCTTCATTGCCTTAAAGTCGAATCGGAAATCTTCCCCCGCGCGGCGCGCGCGCGGCGACGCGAAGCCGTCTAAGGCCGCGCCGACAGCTCGAACGTCCTGACAACGGGCGCGCTGTAGCCGGCCGCGCCGCGGTTCTCGACGCTCACGCGCACCGTGCCGGCGGCGAAGCCCTGCGGCACGCGGACGATGACCGCGCCGTTAGTGAAGAGCGCGAAGTGGCTGCGCCCGAGCGTCACGGCCTCGCGCCCCTCCTGCTCCATCCGTATGCGCAGGTGACCGGGGTCGTGGTCGAGCCCCGTGGCGCGGATGGCGACGTGGCGCACCGAAGGCTCGTAGACGGGCCGTGCGCGCGGGCTCGCCCCTTGGGCCGCCGAGATTTGCCGGAGCCGCGACAGCTCCTCCTCGTTCGCCTCGCCGACGCTCTGCACCTCGGGCGGGATGACCTCCGGGACTATCTCGACCTGCGCGGCCTCGCTGGTCGCGCCCTCGTAGTCGGCGCGCGCCGGGTTGACGAGCCTGACCCGCACCGTGCCCGTAACCTGCTTCGGCGCGCGCACGATGAGGAGCACGGGCGCGTCGGGCGGCGTCGACGGGTTGCGCGCGGCGCTGTTCATCTCGGGCTTGACCTTGAAGCCCCACGCGCCGTCCGGCGTCTCGAAGACCACCTCGGCCTTTGAAGGGTCGGGGTCGAGCGCGCGCCGACGGTCGACTGAAATCATCAGCGGCTGGCCCGCGCCCACGCGGCGGGGCGTGACGGCGAGCATCCGCGGCGCG
>DASVSK010000534.1:0-5697 GCA_036388135.1 Pyrinomonadaceae bacterium
TCTTCGAGTAGACAGTAGACAGTAGTCAGTAGTCAGTAGAAAAACCTTTTCAGCCGGGCGTTCAGTCTGTCGGCGGCAACGTCCGCCGGGCGGAGCCTACTGTCTACTGACTACTGTCTACTGACTACCATCCTTATAAGAACTTCTCAGATGTTCGCCCTATATTTTTCATTTTATCTTATATCAATGCTGAACTACACTCGCCGCATAGGAGCAGGACTAAAATGGCTACACAAGAGACAAGCCTGTTGCGGCGTGGCGGCGTCGGCGTCGAGCGTTTCGCGCCGGGGCTGACGCTGGGCGAGGCGCGCTCGCGGCTCTTCGCGCTGGGCGGGCTCGGCGAGGACGGCGGCTACGGGGCCGCTTGGGTGTGGCTGAAGATGTGGGGCATCCCCTTCGCATTCCCGAACACAGAGGGGAGGCGGCGCGCGGTCAAGTTCCACGACCTGCACCACGTGCTGACCGAGTACCCGACGACGTGGCGCGGCGAGTTCGAGATAGCGGCGTGGGAGGTCGCGGGCGGCGTCAACCGTTACTGGGAGGGCTGGCTCCTCGACCTGCTCGGGTTCGCCTGCGGGCTCTTCGTCTACCCGCGCAGCGTCTACCGCGCCTTCATGCGCGGCCGGCGGAGCGCGAACCTCTACTTCGAGACGTGGGACGACTCGATACTCGCGCGGCGCGTCGGCGAAGAGCGGCGCAGGCTCGGGCTCGACTCCGGCGGCGCGCGGCCGACGTGGCGCGACCGCGCGGCCTTCGCCTTCTGGGCCGGGGCGAGCCTGGCGGCCTACGGCGCGACGGGGGCGCTGCTGCTCGCGCCGGCGCTCGCGCTGCTCGGGGCGCTCTGGCTCTGGTTGGCGCGTTAGCCCAGCGCGGCGGGCGCGGCCCGGCGGGCGATTGCTTTTCGGCGTCGCGTCATTATAATCATGCCCGACCTACCAGACTTTAAAGTTTCAGCGCCGCGGCCATAGCGCCACGCCCGCACACGGGGCGTTTCTCGCGCGCCGCGCACACCGCGAAGGAGAGGCACTTCTGACATGGCCGTCCGTCTGAGTAGCACGTTCGTCTTCCGGAAGCTGCACCAGCTAACGGGCATCATCCCGCTCGGCTTCTTCCTGCTGGAGCACTTCTACACCAACTCGAAGGCGATGACCGGGCCCGCCGACTTTAACAACGCGGTGCGCGACCTCCAGTCGATCCCGTTCATCATCTTCATCGAGATCGCGTTCATCTTCGTCCCGCTCATCTACCACGCGGTCTACGGCCTGTTCATCACCTGGGAGGCGCGGCCCAACAACCTCGCCTACCCCTACCCGCGCAACTGGTTCTACACCATCCAGCGCCTGACCGGGCTCGTCCTCTTCTTCTTCATCCTCTTCCACGTCCTGAACTTCCGCTTCGGGCTCATCCCCGGGCTCAACGAGCGCTCGGTGGCGCACTACCCGATGGAGGCTTACGGCATCGTCAGCCGCGAGATGGCGATGCCCGTCATCTTCGTCGTCTACCTCGTCGGCATCCTGGCGACCGTGTGGCACCTGGCGAACGGGCTGTGGCTCTTCGCGGTCGACTGGGGCATCGTCATCGGCGAGCGCGCGCAACGCCTGACCGGCTACGCCTGCATCGCCTTCGGGCTGCTGCTCCTGGCCGTCGGCATCAACGCGCAGGTGGCGTTCATACGCCCCGGCGGGCTCCTCGGGGGGATTCTTTACTGACATGGCAAACACTCAGATACGCGTGGCGATTGTCGGCGGGGGACTGGCCGGGCTGGCGGCGGCGATGAAGATCGCCGAGGCGGGGCACGCCGTCGACCTCTTCTCGGTCGTGCCCGTCAAGCGCTCGCACTCGGTCTGCGCGCAGGGCGGCATCAACGGCGCGGTCAACACCAAGGGCGAGGGCGACAGCCCCTGGAAGCACTTCGACGACACGGTCTACGGCGGCGACTTCCTCGCCAACCAGCCGCCCGTGCAGAAGATGTGCGAGATGGCCCCCTCCATCATCTACCTCTTCGACCGCATGGGCGTCCCCTTCTCGCGCACGACCGAGGGGCTCTTAGACTTCCGGCGCTTCGGCGGCACGCTCCACCACCGCACGGCCTTCGCCGGGGCCTCTACGGGTCAGCAACTCCTCTACGCGCTCGACGAGCAGGTGCGGCGGCAGGAGTCGGAGGGGCGCGTCAAGAAGTACGAGCACTGGGAGATGCTCTCGCTCGTGCAGGACGGCCACGGCGTCTGCCGCGGGCTCGTCGCGATGGAGCGCTCGACGCTAGAGCTGAAGGCTTTCCCGGCCGACGCCGTCATCATGGCGACGGGCGGGCCCGGCCTCATCTTCGGCAAGTCGACCAACTCGATGGTCTGCACCGGCTCGGCCGTCTCGGCCTGCTACCAGCAGGGCGCGCGCTACGCCAACGGCGAGTTCATACAGGTCCACCCGACCTCCATCCCCGCCGAGGACAAGCTCCGCCTGATGTCGGAGTCGGCGCGCGGCGAGGGCGGGCGCGTGTGGGTGCCGAAGGCTAAGGGCGACAAGCGCCAGTCGTCCTCCATCCCCGAGAGCGAGCGCTGGTACTTCCTCGAAGAGAAGTACCCGGCCTACGGCAACCTCGTCCCGCGCGACATCGCCACGCGCGAAATCTTCCAGGTCTGCCTCGACGGCTTCGGCGTCTACGGCGAGAACCAGGTCTACCTCGACCTGACGCACATCCCGGCCGAGACGCTCGACCGCAAGCTCGGCGCGATCCTCGAAATCTACGAGATGTTCGTCGGCGACGACCCGCGCCACGTCCCGATGCGCATCTTCCCCGGCGTCCACTACTCGATGGGCGGCCTCTGGGTCGACTTCGAGCAGCGGACGAACATTCCGGGGCTGCTCGCCGCGGGCGAGTGCGACTACTCCATCCACGGCGCGAACCGCCTGGGCGCGAACTCGCTCGTCTCCTGCGTCTTCGGCGGCTTCGTCGCCGCGCCGGCCGCCATCGAGTTCGCCAAGAACGTCGAGCGCAACGGCCACGACGGCTCGAAGATTTACGACGACGAGCTGAAGCGCCAGCAGGAGATCAACGCGGGGCTGCTCAAGCAGACGGGGTCAGAGAACCAGTACGTCATCCACGACGAGATGGGCAAGTGGATGACGGACAACGTGACGGTCGTCCGCTACAACGACAAGCTGAAGGCGACCGACGACAAGCTGCTCGAACTCATCGACCGCTACCGGCACATCTCGCTCAACGACTCGAACATGTGGGCGACGCACGCCGTGCCGCACGCGCGCCAGCTCTACAACATGCTCCAGCTCGCGCGCGTCATCACGCTCGGCGCGCTCAACCGCGACGAGTCGCGCGGCGCGCACTACAAGCCCGACTTCCCCAACCGCGACGACGAGAACTTCCTCAAGACGACCATCGCCGAGTTCTCGGGCGAGGGGCCCGTGTTCTCCTGGGAGGCGGTCGACGTCGGGCTCATCGAGCCGCGCAAGCGCGACTACACGAAGGGCAAGCAGAAGGCGCAGGCCGCGGGCGGCGGGCAGGCCGAGAACTCCCCGACGAAGGACGGCGCGGCGCAGGTCCCCGCCTCCGGCTGGGAGCAGAAGCCGCCCAACACTTCCGGCCCCGCCGTCTGGGGTCAGGACAAGGAGAAGGTCGACCGCGCCGTCTCCGGCGCGGTCGAGACGCGCCGCGAGCGCGGCGACTCGATCGAGGACGCGGGCGGCAAGAACCCTTAACGCCCGCCGTCAGTTTTAGTGAGAGCCATGACGACGCAAACGGTCACGTACGTGACTCCCGAAGAGTACCTCGCCGCCGAGAGGTTATCGGAAACCAGGGGCGAGTATCTCGACGGAGGCGTGTACCCGATGACCGGCGGCAGCATCAATCACATCAGAATTGTCTCGAACCTGACCACCGAACTGAACATCCAGTTGCGCGACCGCGACTGCGACGTGCTGCCGACCGAGATGAAAGTCCGGCTACAGGAATCGAGGAAATTCTTCTACCCCGACATATGTGTCGTATGCAGCGCGCCGCAGTTCCACGACGACCGGAGGGACATCATCACCAACCCCGAGGTCGTCGTCGAAATCCTATCCCCGAGCACGGAGGCTTTCGACCGGGGCGCGAAGTTTCAGGCTTACCAGACGATTGAGTCTTTGAAAGAGTATCTGCTCGTCGCGCAGGACAAGCCCTTCATCGAGCAGTTCGTCAGGGGTGAGGGCGGGAGGTGGACTTACGCGGCGGCCGCCGGCCTTGAGGGCTCGCTGACGCTGCCGTCGGTCGAATGCACTTTGAACCTGGCCGCAGTTTACAAGAGGGTGGAGTTTTAATTCATGAGCGCACAAACAAACGCCGAGCACCGGCAGGGTTCGAGCAACCCGCCGCGGGAGGTCGTCCTGCGCATCCGCCGCCGCGAGCGGCAGGACGCCGAGGCGCGCTGGGAGGAGTTCGCCATCCCCTACCGGCCGAACCTCAACATCATCTCGTGCCTGATGGAGGTGAGGAAGAACCCCGTCACGCGCGACGGTAAGCAGACGACGCCGCCCGTCTGGGAGATGAACTGCCTGGAGCAGGTCTGCGGCATCTGCACGATGGTCATCAACGGGCGCGTGCGCCAGTCGTGCTCCGCGCTCGTCGACAACCTCGACCCGCACAGGCCCATCACCCTGGAGCCGATGTCGAAGTTCCCGAACGTGCGCGACCTCGTCGTCGACCGCTCGGAGATGTTCGACCACCTCAAGCGCGTCAAGGCTTGGATAGAGATTGACGGGAGCCACGACCTCGGGCCGGGGCCGCGCATGACGCAGGAGGACGTGGCCGAGCGCTACGCCTACTCGCGCTGCATGACGTGCGGCTGCTGCCTCGAAGCCTGCCCGCAGTACGGCGACGGCAACTACATCGGCCCGCAGGCCATCGCTCAGGTGCGTTACCAGAACATGCACCCGTCGGGCAAGACCACGCGCGACGACCGGCTCTCGGCCATCGTCGGCGACGACGGCATCACCAACTGCGGCAACGCGCAGAACTGCGTCCGCGCCTGCCCGATGTCCATCCCGCTCACCAAGGCCATCTACGAAGAGAACCGCGAGACCGTCATCTACGGCCTCTTCGGCTGGCTCAGAAAATAGCCCCCCGAAATCCGTCGGCCGCCGAGACGCGGAGACACGGCTGGGACGAAGCTAACGTCTTAAAGCCGTGTCTCCGTGGTCAAGCCCCGCGCCACCCACCCGACCTAAAACGGCCCCGTGTCTGGTCAGGACTTCCTGCCGGGCGACAGCCGCGCGACGGTCGCGCCCCAGCCGCCGGCCTCGGGCGGGGCGTCGGCGAAGTGCTCGACGAAGGGCGTGCGCGCGAGGACGGCGCGGACGGTCTCGCGCTGGACGCCGACGCCCTTGCCGTGGACGATGCGCACGACGCGGAAGCCACGGCTTCTCGCCTCGCGCAGGTACTCTTCGACGACGGCGCGCACCTCGCGCGGCGGGATGCTGTGCAGGTCGAACACGTCCGTTATCTCAAGCCTCACGGGCTCGGGGAAAGGGTCGAACGGGTCAACCCCTGCGTCGTCTTCGGCCGCTTCCGGTCGCGCCGAAGCGGCCTCGCCCCGCCCCCCGCCGCCGAGCCACGCGCGCAACCTTGCCAGTAGATACGCCATTGAATTCGCCCCGGCGACCCGCCCGCGGGAAAACTTTTCGTTGACACGCACACGGCGCGGGTGT
>DASVSK010000535.1:0-2516 GCA_036388135.1 Pyrinomonadaceae bacterium
CGCTCCCGCGCTCGACGTCGGGGATGACGGCGAGCGGCTCCGGCCTCAAGCGCCCCTGCTCGTAGACGCGCACGCGCCCCGTGCGCTCCGTGAAGAGCATCCGGCCGTCCGGCGCGAAGACGATTGACCACGGGACTTCGAGGCCGCCGACGACCGTCTCGACGCGGAAGCCGCCCCGCGCGTCCGAAGGCGCGGAAGCCCCGCCGCCCGAAGCCTGCCCCGCGGCCGGCGTCGGGTTTGACTGATTCGGGCCGCCGCGCCCGCGCCAGTCGCCGCAGGCGGCGAGGAGCAGGAGGGCGCAGCAGAGCGCCGCGGTCGTGTGCGTGCGCGCGTGTGTCTTCATCGTGCCCCGGAACTCCCTCCCGCGTGTCCGTGGTGACGGAGCGCGCACATTATAGGGCGGCGTGCGCCCCCGGCCGAAGATTTTTGCGGGCGGGCGTCTGTCCGGCTTTTCCCGTCCCCGCTACTCGAAGAGCGAGCCCTGCGGCGACGGGCGGCGGAACGTGCTCGGGCGCTCGGCGTAGGCGTGCTTCTGCTCGTCCTGGTTGAAGCCGAGGCGCGCGCAGTGGACGCGGAAGCTTTTCTCTATCACCTGCCAGTAGACGCCGCGCCCCTGCATCCGCTCGCCGAACTCGCTCGTGTTCAGGCGGCCGCCGCGCACCTCGCGCTGGCGCGAGAGCACGCGCTCGGCCTTGGTCGGCAGGCGCTCGCGCAGGCGCTGCTCGAAGTAGGGCGCGACGTTGCCGGGCAGGCGGAGGAGGTTGATGAAGGCGCTGCGCGCGCCGGCCTCCTTCGCGCGCTTGAGCAGCTCGGGGATGTGCGGGTCGCTGAGGCCGGGGATGACCGGCGCGATGGCGAGGCCGACGGGGACGCCCGCCTCGGCGAGTTCCGCCATCGCGCGGAAGCGCGCGGCCGGGAGCGGCGCGGTCGGCTCCAAAGCCTTCGCCGTCTCGTCGTCGGCGAACGGGATGGAGAAGTAGACGCTCGCGGCCGCCTCGCGCGCGAGCGCCGCGAGCAGGTCCTTGTCGCGGCGGACGAGCGCCGACTTGGTCACGACGCCCACGGGGTTGCGGAACTCAAGGCAGACTTCGAGGCAGCGGCGCGTCAGCCCGTAGTTGAACTCAAGCGGGATGTACGGGTCGGAGGTGAAGGAGAAGACGACCGTCTGCCCGCGCCAGGAGGGGCGCATGAACTCCTCGCGCAGCAGCTCAGGCGCGCGCACCTTGGCGACTATCTTGGTCTCGAAGTCGGTGCCCGCGCCGAAGCCGAGGTACTCGTGCGTCGGGCGGCTGAAGCAGTAGCTGCACGCGTGCGTGCAGCCGCGGTAGCAGTTGACGGAGTAGTCGAAGCCGACGTCCGGGCTCTTGTTGTGTGTGATGATGCTGCGGGTCTCGGTCTCCTCGAAGACCTCGACGCGCGCGTCGGGCGGCTCGCCTATCCACTCGACGCTGGTCGAGAGCCAGGGGTTCGGCGGGTTCTCAACGTGACGCATGTCTGCTCCCCGACGGCGTCGCGTGGCGCGCCGTCCGTTCCGGCTTGACTGTTAGCTGATGCGCGCCGCCCGGGAGCAGTCGCGGCGCGCTTTCGCAGCAAGGAGAAGGTCTGCGGTTATTGTAGTGACCCGGCCTTCAATTCCACAAGCCGCCCTCGCCCGGCCCCGCCGCTGACGTGGCGGCCGGCCCGCCGTCGTGCCACGCGACGAAGAAGAGGCGGTAGCGGTCGGGGTCTTCGAGCGTGACGAAGCGGCCGCCCCAGCCCTCGTCCGAAGGCGGCTCGACGTCGAGGCCGCCCGCGCGCGCGAAGTCGTAGAACTCGTCCGCGTCCTCGACCGTCAGGAAGAAGTGTACGCCGCGGCCGCGCCGCGCCATCGTCAGCGGCACCTGCGCCAGCATCAGCCGCAGCCCGCCCGCGCGCAGCGTCGCCATCGGCGGCTCGGCCTCGGGCGAGTGCGACAACAGCTCGAAGCCGAGCCCCGCGCGGTAGAAGTCGAGCGACTCTTCGAGGCTGTTGACTTCGAGGAACAGCAGTTCCAGTCCCTTCACGCGCATCGTTTCAGACGGCCCTCAGGAGAAGGTAGAAGCCGTAGCCGCCGCCCAGCACGCACGACCAGAAGAAGACCTCCTGCGCCCAGACCAGGCGGCGCGCCGGGTGGCCCGGCCCGACCTGTTCGCGCGCGAACGTCAGCGCGCCGTGCGCCATCAGCACGCCGAGGGACACGATGCCGAAGCCGAGCAGCGCGAGCGGCCAGAGGAAGACGACGTAATGCGCCTTGACGAGGAACATCAGCACGAGCCCCGCGAAGAGGCAGAGCAGAGAGCCGACGATGCGGCCGCTCAAGGGGTCGGCCTTCGCGCCGGGCGACGTGACGGGCCCGTGCGCGGCGTAGGCCGTCCGCGCCCTCGCGCCCTCGCGCCGCGCGTCGTAGTCGCGCCGCGCCCCCTCGTCGCCGAGAACGCGCCAGGCTTCGTTGAGCGCCTTCATCTCCTCCTCGTCGCCGCCGCGGTCGGGGTGGTGGC
>DASVSK010000536.1:0-2384 GCA_036388135.1 Pyrinomonadaceae bacterium
CTCGCCCTCGGGGAGAGAGCCGCGGCTTTGAAAAGCTTCCAGGCGGCGCTGCCGAAACTGGAACGCTCGGGAGACCTGCGTAATCAAGCCAGCACGTTCACGGACCTAGGCAGACTCTACCTGGCCGAAGGGGATAACGCCGCGGCGCTGGCCTCTCTGGAGAAGGCGCTGGCACTCCACACCAGGGCGGGCGGTCAAATCGGCATCGCGGAGACCCGCGCCTACCTCGGCGAGGCGGAATCGAACCTAGGCCAGACCGCGAAGGCGCTGGAACATTTCAATGAGGCGTTAAAAATCCAGGAAGCTATCAAGGACAGGATCGGACAGGGCGACACGTTACACAAAATCGGCGGCGCGTATTTTGCCGCCGGGGAGCCCTCGAAAGCACTGGGGCACTTTGAGAAGGCGCTTAAATTCTGGCAGGGGAACGAGTACCGCCCCGGAGAGGCCAACACGCGCTATGAGCTGTCGCGCGTCCAGAGGTCTCTCGGCCGTCTGGGGGAAGCGCGCGCGCAGGTCGAGGCCGCCGTCTCCATCATCGAGTCGCAACGCGCCGCGCTGGCGGGCACGACCCCCCGCGCCTCTTATTTCGCCTCAGTCAGAAACTACTACGAGCAGTACATCGCCGTGCTCATGGGCCTTCACGGCAGCAACCCGCAGCGCGGGTTCGACAGGCTCGCCCTGAACGTCAGCGAGCGCGCACGCGCACGCCTCCTGCTCGACTCCTTCGAGGAAGCGCAGCAGGGTTTCCGAGAGGCGGATGACCAGAATCTCCTGGCCCGGCGGAAGCGTCTGAGACAACAGCTATCATCCTCCACCGACTTACAGATCAGGCTGCTGAGCAACAAACTGCTGCCCCATCAGGCGGCCGGGCTGAAGGAGAAGCTGGCGGCCGTCGAGGAGCAGTTGCAGGCAGTCGAGGAGCAGCTAAAGGCCCGCAAGCCGAAAATCGCTGGACTGACCAGTCCCAACATCCTGTCCGCTGCCGAGATACAGAAGCGGGTGCTCGATAAAGACACCCTGCTGCTGGAGTACGCACTCGGCGACGAGCACAGCTATCTGTGGGTGGTCGACACGGCCGGGGTGAGCACGTTCGAGTTGCCGGGGCGGGCCGAGATAACGTCCGCGGCGTCACCCTTCAACGAGCTGGCGCGCAAACGCAACTGGGAGGGGGGCGACAGTGAGAAGTTCGAAGCACTGTCCAAGGCGCTGGGGCGGACACTGCTGGGGAAGGCGGCCCCGCTCCTCGGCGAGAAGCGACTGGTGATTGTCCCCGACGGGGTGCTCCACCTCGTCCCCTTCGCGGCGCTGCAAATACCCGGCCCGTCACCGCGGACGGGGGCCGACGCGCGGGGGGCGGCCGACGGAGACGCTTTCGAGCTGCTCTTAACACGCCACGAAATTGTTTACGAGCCCTCGGCCTCGACCGTCGCTGCGGTCAGGGGGGAGGCCGGCCGGCGCGGCGCACCACAGATGGCCGCGGCGATTATCGCCGACCCGGTCTTCGGTCCCCGGAAAGCTTCCGCTGGGCCCCCCGCGGGCGCGGGAGAATATGGCAGTTCGCGGGGCGGCGGTGAGACTGCGGAACGCGCCGCCGCCGAGCTTAATTTGATGCCGAGGGGCGCGCCGCTCCCGCCGCTCCTCACCTCCGGCGACGAGGCGCGCGAGATTTATAAGATCGCCCGCCCGGAGGGGGCTTTCCTGGCCCTGAGGTTCAAGGCGAATCGGGCGACGGCGACAAGCCCTGAACTCTCGCGCTACCGCATCGTACACTTCTCCACGCACGCGCTGCTCAACGTCGAGCGGCCTGACCTGTCCGGCATCGTCCTCTCGCTGGTGGACGAGCAAGGGAACCCGCAGGACGGCTTCCTGCAACTTTATGAAATCTATAACCTGAATCTCCCCGTAGAACTCGTCGTGCTCAGCGCCTGCCAGACGGCGCTCGGGCGCGAGGTCAAAGGCGAGGGGCTGATTAGCCTCATGCGCGGCTTCATGTCCGCCGGCGCACGCCGCGTCGCCGCGACGTTGTGGGAGGTCGACGACGAGGCGACGACCGAGTTGATGAGGCAGTTTTACCTGAACATGCTCAGAGACAGACGGCAGACCGTGCCGGCGGCCCTGCGCTCGGCGCAACTCTCGCTCCACGGGCGCAAAGACCGTTGGGGCAATCCCTTCTACTGGGCCGGCTTCGTCGTGCAGGGCGAGTGGGGGCCGTGGCCCGGGGCCGCGCCCCGCGCCGGGGGCCGCAGGGTCAAGTAACCACCGAGCCCCGGCGGCGGCCGTCTGATTTAACGCCGCGTAAAATTTTTACCCGGGATTCGTCACTATTGTTTGAAGGGGCGGCGCGGGGGTCATCGACATCCCCGCCACGCAGAAAGGAAGAT
>DASVSK010000537.1:0-6213 GCA_036388135.1 Pyrinomonadaceae bacterium
GGCGTCGCCGAAGCGCTTCGGCATCGCCTCGTCGCCCGGCCGGCCGAGCTGCGCGAGCTGCGCGAAGCCGATGATGGCCGTCAGGGGCGTCCGCAGCTCGTGCGACATGTTGGCGACGAACTCTGCCTTGAGGCGGTTGTACTCTTCGAGGCGGTGGTTGGCCTCGCGCAGCTCCTCGGCCTGCTCGCGGTAGCGGCGGGAGCTTTCGCGCAGCTCCTCCTCGCCCCGGCGGATGCGCAGGAAGGCGTGGACGTGAGCCTTGAGCGCGACCGACTCGACGGGACTGGCGAGGTAGCCGTCCGCGCCCGCGTTGAGCGCCTCGGCCTGGTGCTCGGCCGTCGCGCCCTCGCCCGAGAGCATGACGACGAACGCGCCGCCCGTCCCCGGCTCGTCCTTGAGCTTCCGGCAGACCTCGACGCCGTCGCCGTCCGGCAGCGACGCGCCGAGCAGCACGAGGTCGGGCGCTTCCGTGCGCGCAAGCCGCAGGGCGTCCGCGCCCGCCGACGCCTCAAGCACGTGGTAGCCCTCGCCCGCGAGCATGGCCGCGTGGTCGCGCCGCAGCCCCGGGTCGTCTTCGACTACGAGAACCTTCTGTTTTCTCATCAAAGCATCTGTCGCGTCGCGCCGCGCGCCGGCGCGTCTGTACGGTAGATGCTATAGACGGCGTCAATCACGAGGGTTTAACCGAAATGTGACAAGACTGATAGCGGCCCGCGTTCGGTGGCGGCCGGTCGCGGGGAGGTGGAAGGAGAAGGGGTCGCGCGAAGTACTCTTTCGCGCGACCCCTTCCCTCTCCGCCGGAAACTCTTCTTTTCGCGGGAAATTTTGCGGCCTTCAGACGGCGGCCTGCCCCTGCTCGCTGCCGACGACCCAGCCGTCGGCGAGCTGGATGACGCGGTTGCCGTAACCGGCGTTCACCTCGGAGTGCGTGACCTGGATGATGGTCGTGCCCCGGTCGTTGAGCCGCTTGAAGAGCTCCATGATCTCGCGCCCCTGGCTCGAATGGAGGTTCCCCGTAGGCTCGTCGGCGAGGATGAGCTTGGGGCCGTGGATGACGGCGCGCGCGACGGCGACGAGCTGCTGCTGCCCGCCCGAGAGCTGGTTGGGGAAGAGGTCTTTCTTGCCGACGATCTGGAACTGGTCGAGCGTGTCGGCGACCATCGCCTCGGCCTCGGCGCGCTTGACGTCGCGGTACGAGAGCGGCACCTCAAGGTTCTCCCTCACGGTGAGGCCGTCGATGAGGTGGTAGCTCTGGAAGACGAAGCCGACGTGGCGCTTGTGCAGCGCCGCCCGCTCCTTGTGGTTCATCTTGTGGACGGACCCGCCCATGAAGTGGTACTCGCCGCCCCACGCGCTGTCGAGGAAGCCGAGGATGGAGAGCAGCGTCGTCTTGCCCGACCCGGAAGGCCCCATGATGGAGACGAACTCGCCCTCGCGCACTTCCAGGTTGACGCGGCGCAGGACGTAGGTGCGCCCCGCGCCCGTCTCGTAAAACTTCTCGACGTTTCTCAGTTCGATCATCTGGTGCGACCTCTCTCAAGCGAACAGGAATTATCCCCCGGCGCGAAGGAAGCGGCGTGCCACCGCGAAAACCGACGCCTTCCGCGGGGAACAGGTTGCGCCGCCACACGCGCCTGCTCAGTTGCGGGACGCCGCCGTCCCAAAAGCGGGATTCAGGCGGGCAGCCGCAGCCGCGCCTGGCACCCGCGCGCCCCGCGCCGGTTCTCAAGCGTGAGCGCGCCGCCGTGCGCCTCGGCTATCTGGCGCGAGAGGACGAGGCCGATGCCGGAGCCGCCCGGCTTGGTGGTGAAGAAGGGCACGAAGAGGTTCGCGGTGTTGGCGAGCCCGAGCCCCTCGTCCTCGACCCAGATGTCGACGTGGCCGTTGCCCGCCCCGCGCCACCCGAGCCGCACGCCGCCGCCCGTGACGAGCGAGGCGTCCGCCGCGTTGCGGACGAGGTTGATGAGGAGCTGTTCGAGCTGGTCGGCGTCGGCGCGCACCGTCTGCGGCGGGCCGGGGATGACCGAGACCCTGACGCGCGTCTCAAGCCCCGCCGCGCGCCGCACGACGCGCCCCACCTCGACGACCGCGAGCCGCGGCGGCGGCAGGCGCGCCAGTCGCGCGTACGCCTCCATGAAGCGGCTCAAGCTCTCGGCGCGCGCCGAGACGACGTCGAGCCCGCTGCGCACGTCCTCGCGCCAGTCCGAGGGCAGCGGCTCGCGCCCGAGCAGGGTCAGCAGGCTCCCGGCGATGGACTTGATGGGCGCGAGCGAGTTGTTCAGCTCGTGCCCGATGACGCGGACGATTCTCTGCCACGCCTTCAGCTCCTCCTCGCGCAAGGGCTGGCTCAGGTCGCCGATGACGAGCAGTTGGTGCGGCACGCCGCGCTCGCGGAAACTGCTGCGGCGCACGCCCCAGCGCCGCCGCTGGCCGCCGTCGCCGGGGAAGGCTTTGGTGAGCGTGTGCGGCGCGTCGGCCTCGCGCACGCGCAGGCAGTCTTCGAGCCCCAGCTCCTCGGCGGTGCGCCCGGCGGCGCGCTCCTCGGGGCGCGCCAGCAGGCGCTCGCCCGCGCGGTTGACGAGGCGCAGCCGGCGCTCGGGGTCGAAGGCGAAGACGGCCACGTCTATCTCGGACATCACCGTCCGCAGCAGCGCCGTCGCTTCGAGCGCGCCCATGCGCTGCTCGCGCATCGTCTGGCTGAGCGCGTTTATCTCGCGGATGACCTCGCTCAGCGCGTCGAAGCCGCGCCCGCCGCGCGCGCGGAAACTGTAGTCGCCCTCGCGCAGCGCCGCCAGGAGGTTCGAGACCGTCTGCAACGGCCTGACCACGCGCCCCTGCACCGCGAACGCGAACCCGAGCCAGAAGCAGACCACCAGCGCCGCCAGCGTCCACACGACCTTCGGCGTGTAGTCGCCCGCCCACAGAAGCGCCAGCGACACGA
The DNA here is from genome assembly GCA_036388135.1 of Pyrinomonadaceae bacterium. Classification (GTDB taxonomy): domain Bacteria; phylum Acidobacteriota; class Blastocatellia; order Pyrinomonadales; family Pyrinomonadaceae; genus QHXN01. The sequence continues at coordinate 2,942 of DASVSK010000537.1, forward strand.
CCACGCCCGGCGCTCCGGCCGCCAGCGCCATCCACAGCACCCGCCGCTCGTGGCTCATCGGCTCGCGCATCACCCGCCGCGCCGCGGGGCTCGCGGCGGGGGCGGGCGGGCTCGTCACTTTTGTAACGGCAGGGCCGGCGGGCGTCGTCGTCGTCGTCTGGACGGCGGGCGCGGGGTCGAGACGAAACCCGGTCGAAGCTTCGGGGGGAGAAGAGTCGGGAGGCGACGTCGGAGAGGCGGGGCGCGGGGGAAGCGTGCGGAGCGACGCCGCGCCGTGCGGCTCGTCACGCGTCGCGCCCCTCAACTGCTCCTCGGACTTCATAACTTCGGCCAGCGTACCCCGCGCGGGAATCGACTTCAAGGTCTGACAGGCTGGCGCGGCGTCGGGACGGGGCGGCCGTCGGCGGTCTTAAATCTCGTACTTCTGCCGCCCCGCACGCGCGACGCGGCAAATCACCGAATTTTAAACGAGGTTGCGGCCATCACGAAGGATACAGGTACGGCGTGAATGCGGGAGGGTGAGAGAAAAATCGTTCCGGAATCGTTCCTCTAACACTGTCAGGGAGATTCTATTGAGCCTGGGGTTATGAACGTAACGCTCCACTAAAACCTAAATCGTTGATTCTGAACCGGAACGCAGCCACGCTCAAAATCAGCCAATTTTCATCTTCTTTTTTCTGCTTGCATGCCGGCGCAGTCCTCTTTAGTTTTTCCCTGCCCCAAATATGCCCCACGTACAAGGTTGAAGGTAAGGTTGAAGGTACGGCTTATGGCTTCGGCCTTGAAGAGGCTCACGCCTCATAAACATGAGCGTGCTAAGAATAGTTGCGAGCGTAACCCGATTGGTAATCAGCCCCTACTTTTCTCGCTCCTACACCAGGATTTCATCAGCATTATAAAGGTGTCAAAGTCCCTGCCGCTTATCGTGTACGCATAATTTCCTAAGTGCCCGGTATCAAAATGGCTGTCAATAATATCTTTGGAACTCGACGACCAAACGATCTGGTAAATGTATACTCGTGAATCTATATCGCGTACACCCTTCAACTTATCTAACCACTGGCCTGCCTCGGAATTTGCTCCGAGTTGCTTAAGAACTAAAGACAAGTTGAAGTATGCATCTGCCAGACATTCGCAAGGGCTGTCATTCGGATATTTATCAATGTAAGCTCGGAACGCATCTCTGGCCTTATAAAGATCGGATGAAGACGCGAGATGAGACCCCCTTTGAGAGAGGATGTTGTACTTGCGCTGATAATAACTGCCTAAGAAGAATTGAGCTTTCTGAGCCTCCTGGGAATGTGGATATTTACTCATCAATCGCTTGAACTCATCGGCGGCTTTATCCGTGACGTTATTGTTGTTCAAATAAAAAAAGCCACGGGAAAATAACTGCTCGGGGGAGTTACCAACCGCCGCCTTGTTCTTGGCACCCCTCCTCTGCGCGTTAGCAAGTGGAGGCAAGGTGGCACTGTTAATGAAAAAGACAAGTCCGAAAATTCCTATGATGATATAGAAGGACTTCCTTCTCTTGTGTGTCAGCATCATCTTACTACTCTCCCGGACTTACATATTTGAGCCACTTATTAAGGTAATGAACTCCGGTCAGTGCACCGGCAAAACCGAGTATGAAAATCACGCCGGGCCTGTCATAAGACAGGTCCAACTTCTTGAAGGCTATGATTTGAATCTCACCGACCCACGTGACGACGAAGACCACCAGGCCGACGATCATCGTAACCATTACAAAGCCCGCCACCCCGTTCCTTGTTATTGCCCCCTTCTTGCGAAGATACTCCAGACGGAACCTGATGCCGGTGCCTGCGAGCAGACCGAGAATGAGCGCCCCCACTAGAACTCGGTCGCTGGGCCTGACTTTGATGGGACTTTCACCCGTCAGGTCTGTAAGGGTGCGCTCATTGCTGTCGTCGTAGGTGACCTCAACCGTGAGTTTAGAATCATCACCAAAACCCATCACGTAATCCTGGAGCGAAGGCACTCCGCCCAGCTTCAACGCTATATCCAGAGAATGTCGTTGTGCGGGCTGGATCGTGATGACCGGCTCGAAAATAATCACGTTATTCCTGACGGACGGTTTACCCTCCGCACCGTCCTTAACCTCCAAGCCGTCGATTATCCCGGAGGGGATCGAATCGATCTTGATCCTGCTGATGTTGACCGGATAGTCCACGTAGTCATTGGCAAATTTAAATTTGACAACCTGCTCGCCGCCTAACACCAGCGGCTCCTGCGCAACCTCCATTAGCCGGAGCTTGCCCTTCTCCCTCACGCCGACGTCTAAATCGATGAGTATCGAAATGGAGGAATTTCGGGGGCTTTGAAATTCCAAGGTGAGTTTATAAGTTCTTGGCTCAAGCCTCTCGCCGAGGTCTACGTTATAAGTGTAAACGTTACTGTTATGCCCGCTGGACGTTAGCCTTACGTTGATCTCACGGTTATCCGAGGCCTCGACGTTGACGAGGGTGATGCGATCCGCCGCCGGGATAGGGACCCCGGGCACAGGTATCACTGTAACCTTCAGCTCAAGAAACCTATTGCCGACGCGGGCCTGTTTCTTGCTGTAGACAGCCTCGATATTGTAATAGTCATTTACGGGCTTGACCTGGCTGGTCGCCGTGTTTGCGTTCGCGTACCGGGCTGTGGTGAGTAGCACAGCCGTGCCCGTAAGGAGTAGTAGGACTCTGGACTTCATAACGACTTCCTAACCTCAAGTCGTATGTTGGTAAGTGAGTAAGAAGTCCGGCGAGGTGTAGGGTCTCACCGGAGGGTGAAAGGCGCGTTAGAAACGTGGGTACATTATTCCCCTCCCCGGCTGATGTCAAGATTATTTCATAGCCTTGGACCTTGGGTCCTTCCCAGAGTCATAGAGAGCGAGGTGGCGGGCGACGCTCAATCACCCTCTCAGGATAGAATTCGTATGGGTGCTCCTCCACAACGGGAGTCAGGCGCTGGCCTTGAGGTCGGCGAGCAGCCGCGCGAAAGCCTGCTCCAGGTCGTCGTGATTCTTCCAGTTCGAGAAAACGCCTGCCGGCGGCGACGGAGATCGCGGCGCGGCCCCGTCCCGGAATCGTTCCGGGGACGCTGCGGGTAGTCGGCTGACTGTCCCGCAAAGGCGATCTTGATAAGCTGTTGCGCTGACTCGGGCGGGGCGTGGGCTCTAAATCTCGTACTTCTGCATGCGTCGGTAGAGGGCGCTGCGGCTGAGGCCGAGGGCTTCGGCCGCCTGGCTGACGTTGCCGCCGAAGCGCCGG
>DASVSK010000538.1:0-2853 GCA_036388135.1 Pyrinomonadaceae bacterium
ACGCTGGGCGTGAGCTACCTGACCGGGGCGGGCGTGGGCGTGGTGCGTGTGGACGAGAGCTTCAGGGCGAGGGGCGCGAGGGCGACCGAGGCGGTGATCGGGCACGAGCTGCTCCACCTGCGTCTGCGCGCGCGCGGCTACCCGCTCTTCCTCTTCTCGCCGGAGGTGATGACGATGCGGGGGCCGGCCGAGGACGTGGAGCAGTCGAACGTCAACGACCTCGTGAGCCTCATCGAGCACCGGATTTTCGCGGGCGAGATGCGCCGCACGGGCTTCGACCGTTTGATAGACCTCACGAACTGGCTGGAGACGGCGCGCGGGAAGCGGCGCGCGGACGAGGGGCAGGCCGTGACGCTCAACTACGCGCGCGCGGCGCTGGAGTGGGACGACCCGAAGCGGCTGGAGGAGCTGGCGGGGATTTACCGCGCGAAGGGCTGGGCGCGCGCGCTCGCGGACGGGCGGCGTCTGGCCGAAATCATCCGCGCCTCTGACGTCGACACGCCGGGCGAGGTCGCGCCCGTCTTCCTCCGCTGCATGTCCGTCCTCTACCGCGCCGACTTCAGGGTCGAGGCCGACCGGCGCTTCGCGCTCTCAAGAATCTACCCGCAGATGCTCATCCACGCCCGCAGGCCGCAACGCCCCGCGAGGCCGCGCCGCGGGAGGTGACGCGGCCCTGAGCGCCGCCCGCGACTCACGCCCGGCGGGTCGCCCGTCAGAGACTCTAACGTCTCTTCCCCTTCTTCTTCGGCTCGGCCTTCTGCTTCGGCTCCGGCTTTTTCTTCGGCTCCGGCCTCTTCGGTTCGGCCTTCTTCGGCTCGGGCCTGGCCTTCGGCTCGGCCGACGGCCTGCCCCCCCTCCGGCCCAGCATCCTGTCGACCGACGCCTCTTCCGGCTTGCGCCCCTCGGCGAAGACGAAGACGTGGTAATGGTCGCGCAGCTCCCGCAGGGCCTCGACGCGGCCCGCGCTTTCGAGCCGGGCGATCTCGGCCATGACGAACTCCTGTTCGGCGGCCGTCATGTAGCGGTAGTAGATGTCGAAGGCGAGCCCCGTGGTGTGCGGCGGCGGCGCGACGTCGGCCGCGTTCGGGTTGCCCGACTCGCGCAGCAGACGCTGGTACTCCTCCGTCCTGACGAGCGAGGTGACGGGGAGCGGCCGCCCGAACTTCGACTGGTAGGCGGCCCCCAGCTCTTCGAGCAGGGCGAGCGCCGCGGGGCGGACGTGGCTGAGCATGCGCGCCTGAAACTCGCGCGACGAGCCGGCGTGGCGCAGGTCGTAGGAGCGCCCGCCGAAGTCGCGCGCGAGGCGTTCGAGCGCCGCGTACTCGGCGAAGAGGCGTTCGCCGGTCTGCGCGCGCCCCTTCGCGCCCGGGCTCCCGTAGTACGCGGCGAGCAGCTTCTCCTTCTCCGACGCCGCCGCCAAATCCTTCTTCCGCCCGGCGGCCTCGGCGAGCAGGCGCGCGCGCTCCTCGCGCTCCGTCCGCCCCAGCCCCTTCAGGCGCTCGTCCAGCCCCTTCAGCTCTTCCGCCAGCCGCTTGCGCTCGGCCGCGAGCCCCGCCTCGGCGGCCTCAAGCTCTTCGAGGTTGGCGAAGAGCGGCACGACCTTCCGGTTCTTCAGGTCGTAGTGCGTCACCGCGCCCGTCGCCGTCAGCCCGACCCCGTAGAGCACGTAGGCGTTGCCGAGCCTCGGCACTTCGACCAGCTCGCCCCCGCCCCGAATCGTCTCGGCCAGCTCGGCGAAGTCGTGCGGCGACTTCACGCCCGCCTCGTCCGCGGCCGCGCCCTGTATCGCGAGGAAGCGGCGCGCCTCTCTGTACTGCTTCAGCTCCTCGGGGATTTCGACCTTCGCCTTCCGCCCGGTCGGCTCGCCGCGGTCGCCCTCGGCTTTCGAGACGGCCTCGACGTAAGGGTCGGGCGGCGGCGCGCCGGTCAGGATGTCCTTGACCTGCTCCGCGCCCGTCTTGAGCCCGCCGAGGAGTTCGCGACTGTGTCTGACGTAGATGACGGAGGCGGCGAGCGCGCCGCACAGGAGGATGACGAGCGGGAGCCAGCGTTTGAGAGGCGGGTGCTTTCCGGGCGGGGCGGCGGCGGGGGGCTTGCCCGTCGCGGCGGGGGGGACGTCGGCCGCGTCGGCGCGGCGCGCGCCGGCACCGGCGGGCCGGGCGGTCTCGCCGGCCGACGGCGCGGCGTGCGCGCCGTCCGCCGCGTCTCGGCCCGGTTCCCCGTCCCTGCCCGCTTGCTCGTCTGCCACGCACCTAAAATATCACGACGTACGCGCGGCAGTGGAGCGCTCAAGCCTTCAGCGGAGGGCGTCCGCCAGCCTTTGGCCGTCGACGAAGACCTTGACGCTGCGGACGCCGCGGAACTGCCGCGCGGTCTCCCTGATTTGCCCTTCGATGCGCGGCGCGTCGCACACGCCCGCGACGGAGACGCGCCCCCTGATGCGGATGGTCGCCACGCCCCCGCGTATCACGGCGCTCTGCACCCTCAGGTTCTCGCCGTGCCAGTAGTTGCCCAGCCCGCCCTCGTACTCGCGCGGGACGGACAGCAGCTCTGCGATGGCCGCGTTCAGCGGGGTCGCGCCCGCCGCGACCGTGCGCGTGACGGGGACGAGGCTGTCGTTGCAGCCGACCTTGCGGCCCCGCCGCCCGTTGTCGTCGAGCGCGACGAGGTAGACCTTAACCTCGCGCGTCCTCCGGCCCCTCTGCCCCGGGGCGTAGGCCGCCGCGGACGCCGCAGAGGCTTCGGCCTCGACGCGCGCGTTGCCGACGTGGTTCCCGGCCGGCGTCCCTCGACGCGCCGGGAGTGCCGCCGCCGGTGCGATGGCCGATAATAAAAACACTGCCGCGAGAAGTC
>DASVSK010000539.1:0-1687 GCA_036388135.1 Pyrinomonadaceae bacterium
ACGCCGTCGTCGTCTTAGACGAGATAGAGAAGGCTCACCCGAACCTCTTCAACATCCTCCTACAGGTGATGGACCACGGCACGCTCACCGACAACAACGGCAAGCGCGCCGACTTCCACAACGTCATCCTCATCATGACGACCAACGCGGGCGCGCGCGAGATGTCGGACGCGCAGATAGGCTTCCAGAAGGGGCGGGAGGGGCTGTCGCAGGGGCAGGGGCGGGGGGCCATCGAGCGCACCTTCAGCCCCGAGTTCCGCAACCGGCTCGACGCGTGGATCGCCTTCGCGCCGCTCACGTTCGAGACCATCGAGCGCGTCGTCGACAAGTTCGTCGGCGAGGTGCGCGGGCAGTTGGTGGAGAAGAAGGTGGGGCTGGCGCTGACGGAGCGGGCGCGGCGCTGGCTGGCCGAGCACGGCTACGACCGCCAGATGGGCGCGCGCCCGATGGCGCGTTTGATTCAGGAGAAGATAAAGGCCCCGCTCGCCGAGGAGATTCTCTTCGGCAGGTTGCAGGCGGGCGGCGAGGTCGTCGCCGACGCGCCCGACGGCGACATCCGCCTGGAGATTCTCGAAGGGTAAGACGCAGGGCGGAAGCCCGGCCGCGGGTGAAGGCAAAAGGCAAAAGTGCTGAGGGAGGCGCGCCCCCCGTCTTCACTTTTGCCTTTTGCCTTTTCACTTTTGACTTCGCTCAACGGTTGCCGGGCTGCCCCGCCTTGTAAAGCTCGTCGACGAACTTCGGCGCTTCGGGCTCCCACTTTATCGGGAGCCCTTTGGCGAGCCGCCAGCGGTGGAGCCACGAGATGCCGCTCTTGTAGAGTGCGTCGGGCTCCGAGTAGGCCGGGTCTTTCAGGGCCTCTTCGAGCGTGACGAACGCGTAGCCCCGCCGCTTCATCATCGCCGCCAGCTCGTCGAAGCGGTCGGCGTTAATCTCGTTGGCGTGGAGCAGGAGCGTCTGCCTGACCTCGCGCCCGTAGGTCTCGGCGGAGAGCCGCTCGAAGTGCTCGAAGACCGACTCCATGTAGGGCACGTAGGCGTCGGCCACGCGCTTCGCCGTCTCGGCGTCGCCGCGCTTCTTCGCCTTGAAGTAGACGTCGGCGAAGATGTAGTCGCCGTTGTCGACCGTCACGGGCGCGACCGTGTAGCCGCGCGCCGCGAGGAACTCCGAGAGGCCGCGCTTGTACTCGGGCGTCACGCCCGTGAAGAGGAACGGGTGGCGGAAGTAGCGCAGCTTCATGCCGCGCTCCGTCAGCAGCATGCGCGTCACCGTCTCGCCGCGCAGCACGTCGTCCTTGTACTCTTCGAGCGGCGACCGCTGGAGGTTCAGGTGCGAGAAGGTGTGGTTGCCCAGCTCAAGCCCCGCGTCGAGCCAGGCGCGCAAAAGCTCCGTCCGCGCGTCCATCTCGCCGCGGCGGTAGAGCTTCCTCTCGTTGACGAAGCCGATGGCGGGCACCCGGTTGCGCCTGACGCTCTCCAGCAGGCGCGTCGTGATGCGTCGGAGGTCTTCCAGCTCGCCGTAGGGCGCGGGCAGGTCGTCGAAGGTGACGGCGACCTCCCTGCGCGCCGCCTGCGCGTTCGCCTGCGCCGCGAGCGCCGACGCGAGCAGCACGCAGGTCAGAAAGAGTCGGCAGATTTTTGTCGGCATCGTTCTCATCCTCGTTCGTGGGCTTGTTCCTCTCGGCCCGGAC
>DASVSK010000540.1:0-1947 GCA_036388135.1 Pyrinomonadaceae bacterium
TTGGCTAAAGTTGAAGTGGGCGGGCGGGGTTCTTTCATCCTCGGCCGAGGGTGAAAGATTCGCTCTCTTTACTCGTTAAGTCTGTAACACTGGTCCTTTAAGCCCGAACGGGCGTAGACCTTAGCGACCGCGCCCCCGACCGAACTCCCAAAAGCCTTGAGCCCGGCCGCCGAAGCTTTCGCCTCGGCCGCCGGGCTCAAAGTTTTACCCGCCAGCTTTCGCCTTTTTACTCTTAGATCGTCGTCGCCGCCTCGCAGGAGTCGAGCGCGGGCGCTTCCTCCGGCTCGTCCGCGCCGCCCTCGCCGAGGTAGGTGCGCCCGGCGGCGACCGTCTCGAAGTACTCGGAGATGCGTTCGAGGACTTCCGTGACGGTGTGCGAGTGGTAGATGACCTGGCGGAAGCGCGAGCCGCCGTGGAGCCCCTTGGTGAACTGGCCGGCCAACTGCTTCATGCGGCCGATGGCGGCGAACTCGGGCATGTCTGCGCGCAGCAGGTCGAAGTACTCGATGAGCACCTCGCGCTTGTCGTCGAGCGTCGGCTCGAAGGGCTCGCGCCCGGAGAGGGTGTCCTCGATCTGCCGGAATATCCAGGGGTTCGCCATCGCGCCGCGGCCGATGAGGATGCCGTCGCAGTTCGTCTCGCGCCAACGCTTGAAAGCACCCTCGACCGTGACCACGTCGCCGCTCCCCGACACGGGGACGCTCACCGCCTCCTTCACCTGCCGCACCAAATCCCAGTCGGCGAGACCCTTGTAAGCCTGCTCCTTCGTCCGCCCGTGGAGCGCGACGTGCTCCGCGCCGCAGGCTTCGGCGAGCCGCGCCACCTCGACCGCGTTGCGCGTGTGGTCGTAGAAGCCCGCGCGAATCTTGACGGTGAGCGGGATGGTGATGGCCTTCTTAATCTCCTTGAGGATGGTTTCGAGCCGCGGCAGGTCTCTGAGCAGACCCGAGCCGCCGCCGTGCTTGACGACCTTGGGCGCGGGGCAGCCGCAGTTGACGTCGAGGATGTCCGCGCCGACCTCCTCGGCCATCTCGGCGGCCATCCGCATCCGCAGGGGCTGCCCGCCGAAGATTTGGACGGCGAAGGGCCGCTCGTACTCGTGGAAGCGCATCTGCCGCTTCGACTTCGGGTTGTTGCGCGTCAGCCCCTCGACCGAGATGAACTCCGACACGGTGAGCCCGATGCCGCCGCGCCGCTTCAAAAGCGCGCGGAACGGCACGTCCGTCACCCCCGCCATCGGCGACAACACCAGCGGCGGGCTGATCTCCACGTCTCGAATCTTAAAAGGCTTCATGGCTCAGAATATTTCACATGGATGGACAGGATGAACAGGATAGGATTTTGAAATTTCAAATTTCAAATCCTTCATTCCTTTTATCCTGTCAACCCTGTCCATCCATGTGAATTCCCGCCTTACTTCCAAAGCTCGACGCCGGTGGCGATGAAGGTGACCTCGTCGGCGGTGCCGTCGGGGTTGGTCTTAATCTTCGCGCCGTCGTCTTTGACGAGGTGCTCGACCGTCTCTCTGCTCAGCGTCTTGACCTTGAGCTTGCCCTCGGCGCGGAAGTTCATCGGGGCGGCGTCCTTCGGGACGCTGAACTTGTGGTCGAAGGTGACGCGGACGCTCCCGTCGCCCTTCGACTTGGGCCCGATCTCGACCCAGCACCCCTCGGCCTGGCAGACGCGTCGGACGACGCCCTCGATGACGACCGTCTTGCCCGCGTACTTCTGCGGCTCCTTCAGCGCGTCGGCGAAGGCCACGCGCCGCGTATCAGTGGCGATGGCCTCCCCGCGGCGGACGACGCCGGACGAGTCGGTGGGCGAGTCGGCCGACGCCGGCTTGGCCTCAGGGTTGTGGTGCGTGTCCTGGGCGGCCGCGCCGAGGGCGCAGGCGCAGACGAGGAGTGCGGCGAAGAATGTTTTCATGTCGGAAATGCGCTATCCTTT
>DASVSK010000541.1:0-2993 GCA_036388135.1 Pyrinomonadaceae bacterium
CAACTCCGTCGACAAGGTCTCGATGTGAGCGGGCGGACGCTACCCGTCGTCGACCCCGAAGCCCCGCCGCGCGCGCCCGCGGCGTTCGGCGAGAAGCTCGCCGAGCACGGGCTCGAGCTGCGCGCCGCGGGGGTCGAGGTCTTGCAGGTCAACGTCGGCAAGCTGTGCAACCAGGCGTGCAAGCACTGCCACGTCGACGCCTCGCCGCGGCGCACAGAGGTCATGACGGGCGAGGTGGCCGGGCAGGTGCTCGAAGCCGTGCGCCGCTTCCGCTTCCCCGCGGTCGACATCACGGGCGGCGCGCCCGAGCTGAACCCGCACTTCCGTCGGCTCGTCTCGGAGTCGCGCGCCGCGGGCTCGCGCGTCCTCGTGCGACACAACCTGACCGTGATGTTCGAGCCGGGGCAGGAGGACTTGCCCGAGTTCTTCCGCGCGCACTCGGTCGAGGTCGTCTCGTCGCTCCCCTATTTCCTGGGGCCGCAGACCGACGCGCAGCGCGGCCCCGGCGTCTTCGACAAGTCGGTCGAGGCGCTGAGGCGTCTGAACGCGGTCGGCTACGGGCGCGGGCAGGGGCTCAGGCTCGACCTCGTCTACAACCCGGTCGGCGCGTTCCTCCCGCCGCCGCAGGGCTCCGTCGAGGCGGACTTCAAGCGCGAGCTGCTGGCGCGCCACGGCCTGACCTTCGACCGGCTCTACACCATCACGAACATGCCCGTCAGGCGCTTCCTCGAATACCTGCGGCGCTCGGGCAACGAGGAGCGCTACATGCGGCGGCTCGTCGACTCCTTCAACCCGGCGGCGGTCGAGGGGCTGATGTGCCGCACGACCTTGAGCGTCGACTGGACGGGGCGGCTCTACGACTGCGACTTCAACCAGATGCTCGGGCTGCCGGTCGCGGCGGGGCTGCCGCAGACCGTCGCCGAGTTCGACCCCGGGCGGTTCGCTCTCCGCCCCGTCGAGACGGGCGCGCACTGCTTCGGCTGCACGGCGGGCGCGGGCTCCTCCTGCGGCGGCGCGGTCGTGAAGACTTAGAGAAGTCTTAAAGACGTCGCGGCCTCCCGCGGCGCTTTCGGCGGCTTGGCAAAAGGCGCGCCGAGTGGGTAAGCTTACGTCATAAAGTTCCACACACGCGTTCTACTTTCACCCGAGGAGGGGCTTACCTGTCGTGGCCGCCATCTACCCTTTCCGCGCCCTGCGCCCGCCCGTCGATAAGGTGGCCGAGGTCGCCGCCGTCCCCTACGACGTGGTCAACACGGAGGAGGCGCGCGCCCTCGCCGCCGGGAACCCTTCGAGCTTCCTCCACGTCTCGCGCCCCGAGATTGACCTGCCCGACGGGACGGACGTCTACGCCGACGAGGTCTACGAGAAGGCGCGCGAGAACTTCGAGGCGCTGAGGCGCGCGGGCACGCTCGTCGAGGAGGACGCGCCCGCGCTCTACGTCTACCGCCTGCGGATGGGCGGCCACACGCAGACGGGCGTCGCCGCCGCCTTCTCGGTCGACGAGTACGACCGAGACCTCATCCGCAAGCACGAGCGCACGCGCCCCGACAAGGAGAACGACCGCACGCGCCACGTCCTGACCCTGCGCGCGCAGACCGGCCCCGTCTTCCTCACCTACCGCGCCGACCGGCGCGTCGACGCGCTCGTCGAGGCCGAGGCCAAGCGCGAGCCGCTCTACGACTTCGAGGCCCCGGACGGCGTGCGCCACACGGTCTGGCGCGCCGCCGCGCCCGAACAGCTCGCGCGCTGCTTCGCCGAAGTCCCCGCGCTCTACATCGCCGACGGCCACCACCGCGCCGCCAGCGCCTCGCGCGCGCGCGCCGCGCTGCGGGAGGAGAACCCCGGCCACACCGGCCAGGAGGAGTACAACCGCTTCCTCGCCGTCGTCTTCCCCGACGACCAGATGCAGATTCTCCCCTACCACCGCGTCGTGAAAGACCTGAACGGGCGGGCCCCCGAGGAGTTCCTCGACGCGGTGCGCGGGCGCTTCGCCGTCACCGAAGACGCGAAGCCCGAGGGGCCCGGCAGGCCCGGACACTGGCACATGTACCTCGGCGGCGCGTGGTACGGGCTCTCCCTGCACGACCACGCGGCGCGCACGCTCTCAGACGACCCGACCGCCGCGCTCGACGTGAGCCTCTTGCAGCACAACCTGCTCGACCCCCTGCTCGGCGTCGCAGACCCGCGCACCGACAAGCGCATCGACTTCGTCGGCGGCATCCGCGGCACGCCCGAGCTGGAAAGGCTCGTCGACTCCGGCCGCGCGCAGGTGGCCTTCGCGCTCCAAGCGACCTCCATCGAAGACCTCCTGCGCGTCTCGGACGCGGGCGGCATCATGCCGCCCAAGTCCACGTGGTTCGAGCCGAAGCTGCGCGACGCGATACTGATTCACACCATCTGAACGCGCCCGGCGGCGCGGAGGAGTGTCGATGAGGCCGACCGTTAAATTGTCCCTGCTGCCGCTCGCGCTGCTCGCGCTCGCGGCGTGCGCGCCGCGGGCCGCGGCACAGTCCGGGGAGGCCGCGCAGAAGCCCTACAAGCTCGAAGGCCACGAGGTGAAGGTCGCGGCCGCGGTCGCCTTCGCCGACGGCGGCGACAGGCTCCTGCCGGGAAGCGAGAAGGCGCTCGACGCAGTCAAGGCGTACCTTGACGACAGGCAATCCGTCACGACGCTCCGCGTCGAGGCGCACACCGACGCGGGCGTCGACGGCGCAGCCGGGCAGGCGCTGAGCGAGAGGCGCGCCCTCGCCGTCGCGCGCCGCCTCGTCGAGAAGGGCGTTGACTGCAAGCGCCTCGTCCCCGTCGGCTTCGGCGGCACGAAGCCGGTCGCGCCCGACGACTCCCCCGAGAACAGGGCGAAGAATCGCCGCGTCGCCTTCGTCAACGCGGCCCTCAGGGGACGCCTCATCGGCGGCATGCCCGCCGACGGCGGCGGCCGCGCGGCCGGCGACCCGTGCGGGAAGAGTCGACAGTAGACAGTAGACAGTAGACAG
>DASVSK010000542.1:0-3253 GCA_036388135.1 Pyrinomonadaceae bacterium
GATGTCGGAGCAGTCGTCGGTCGCCTACAACGAATCGCTCACGCTCCACCTGCGCGGGCCGTTCGACGCCGGGGCGATGCGGCGCGCCGTCGAGACGGTCGTCGAGCGCCACGAGGGGCTCCGCGTCACGTTCAGCCCCGAAGGCGACTATCAGCAGGTCGCGCCGCGCGGCCGGGTCGAAGTCGAGTTCCTCGACCTGTCAGCCGCGCCGGCCGGCGGGCGTGAGGAGCAGTCGCGCGCGTGGATAGCCGAGCGCGTGCGCCGCCCCTTCGACCTCGCGCGCGGCCCGCTGCTGTGGGCGGGCGTCTGCAAGCTCGAACCCGAGTACCACCTCTTCGTCGTCACGATGCACCACATCGTGATGGACGGCTGGTCGTCGGGCATCCTCCTGCAAGAGCTGCGCGAGCTGTACGACGCGGGCTGCCGGGGCGTCGCGCCGCAACTGCCGCGCCCGCAGTCATACGCCGAGTACGCGCGCCTGCTCGCCGCGCGCGCCGAGGGGCCCGAGGCGGCGCGCGACGAGGCTTACTGGCTGAACCTCTTCTCGGACGACGTGCCGACGCTCGAACTCCCGTCCGACCGGCCGCGTGCCGCCGCGCCGACCTACAACGGCAACCGCCTGCGCCACGACCTGACGGGCGCGGCGGGCGCGGGGCTGCGCGGCTTCTGCGCGCGCCACTCCTGCACCTCGTTCGTCGCGCTGCTCGCGGCCTTCGACGCGCTGGCCTACCACCTGACCGGCGCGGAGTCGTTCATCGTCGGGCTGCACTCGGCCGGGCAGCTCAGCCACGGGGCCAAGCACCTGCTCGGCTACTGGCTCAACCTGCTGCCGTTCCGCGCGCGCGTCGCGGGCGGCGAGACGTTCGCCGAACACTTGGCGGGCCTCAAGGGCGCGCTGATGGAGACTTACGCGCACCAGCACTACCCGCTCGGGCGGCTGTCGAAGCGGCTCAACGCGCGGCGCGAAGGCAACAGGCGTCCGCTCGTCGCCGTCACCTTCAACCTCGACCGCGTCGGCCCGCAGCCGAGCCTCCACGGCCTCGAAGTCGAAGCGGCGGCGAACCCGAACGGCTACTCGAAGTTCGACCTGAGCGTCAACGTCGTCGAGGGGCCGGACGAGCTGTACTTCGAGTGCGACTACAACAACGACTTGTTCGACGACGCGACGGTGCGGCGCTGGGCCGACGCCTTCGAGCTGATACTGCGCGCGGCCGTCGAGCGCCCCGGGCGCACGCTCGCCGAGCTGGGCGCGCTGGCGGCCGAGGCCGAGCGCGAGCGGCAGGCCGAGCGCGAGGCGGAGTTCAAGGCCGCGCGGCGGCAGAGGCTGAAGGACGTCAAGCGCAAGGCCGCGGTCTGAAGGCCGGGCCGGTGGAGAAGGGAAGCGACATGGCCGATACGACGACAACACCGAAGCCGCGGCTCAACCTGCCGGGGCGGGGCGCGCGCAAACTCGTCGAGGCGGGCGGCGCGCTCGTCCGTGAAGAGCGCCTGACGCCGGGCGGCGAGCTGCCGCTGGTCGTCCGCCCCGCGTCCGCGGACGTCGACCTCGCCGACTGGGCGAGGCACAACGCGGCGCACGTCGAGCAACGACTGGCGACGCACGGGGCCGTCCTCTTCCGCGACTTCGCCGTGACCGCGCCCGTCCACTTCGAGCAGTTCGCCTCGGCGCTCTGCCCCGACCTCTTCAACGAGAACGGCGAGCACCCGCGGCGCACCGTCAGCGGCAAGGTCTACACGCCCGTCTTCTACCCGCCGGACAAGCAACTGCTCTGGCACAACGAGAACTCGTTCAACCACCAGTGGCCGACCAGAATCTGGTTCGGCTGTCTGCGCCCCGCCGACGCGGGCGGCGAGACGCCGCTCGCCGACAGCCGCCGCGTCTACGAAATGATCGACCCCGCCGTCCGGCGCGAGTTCGAAGCGCGCGGCGTCATGTACGTCCGCAACTACGGCACGGGGCTCGGGCTCGACTGGCAGACCGTCTTCCGGACGGACGACCCGGCGGAAGTCGAACGGCGCTGTCACACCGCCGGCATGGCGTGCGAGTGGAAGTCGGGCGGGCGTCTGAAGACGAGCTGCGTCCGGCCGGCGGCCGTCACGCACCCGCGCACGGGCGAGCGCGTATGGTTCAACCAGGCGCAGCACTGGCACGTCGCCTGTCTCGCCGCCGAAGACCGCGCCGCGCTCACGGCCTCCTTCGCGCCCGAAGACCTGCCGCGCCACTGCTACTTCGGCGACGGCGGCATCATCGAAGACTCGGTGATGGACGACATCCTGGCCGTCTATCAGGAGCTGGAAGTCGTCTTCCCGTGGCAGCGCGGCGACATCGTGATGGTCGACAACCTGCTGACGGCGCACGGGCGCAACCGCTTCGAGGGCGCGCGCGAGATGCTGGTCGCGATGGGCGCGATGATGACTTACGGAGAGGTCACATGCTAGAGATGGAGAACGCCGTGCCCGCCACGGTTCAGGGCTTCCGGCTCGCGCCGCAGCAGCGCCGCCTCTGGGCGCTGCGGGCCGCCGAGTCGCGCGCCTACCACGTCCGCTGCGCCGCCCGCCTGACGGGCCCGCTCGCGCCCGACGCGCTGGCGGCGGCGCTGGCCGAGGTCGTCGCGCGGCACGAGATTCTGCGCACGGTCTTCCGCCGCGCGCCCGGCACGAAGTTCCCCGTCCAGGTCATCGAAGCGCACCTGCCGCCGCTCTGGCGCGCCGTCGACCTGAGCGGGCTGGGCGAGGCCGAACAGCGCGAGCGCGTCGCGGCGCTCTCGGCGGAGGAAGACGAGCGCCCGTTCGACGTCGAGCGCGGGACGCTGCTCCGGGCCACGCTCGTCACGCTGTCGGCGTCGAGCCACGCGCTGTTGCTGCGCGCGCACGTCCTCGTCGCAGACGCCGCGGGGTTGCAGAACGTCCTGGCGGAAGTGGCGCGCGCTTACGGCCTGCGGGGGGGCGACGCGGACGCGGACTCGGACGAAGAGCCGGTGCAGTACGCCGACCTCGCCGAGTGGCAGAACGAACTCTTCGAGGCGGACGAGGCCGCGACCGGCGCGGCCCACTGGCGCGAGCTGGACCTGGCGGCCGCACGTCGGATGCAGCCGCCCTACGAGCGCGACGCGGCACAGTCCGCATCCCAGTCCAAGGCTCAGTTCAACGCCCAGTCTGAAGCTCAGTCCGAGGCTCCATCCGAGGCCCGGTCGGACGCGTTCCTCCCGCGCGCCGTGGCCGTGCCGCTCGACGCGGCGACGGCGGCCGCGTC
>DASVSK010000543.1:0-6540 GCA_036388135.1 Pyrinomonadaceae bacterium
CCCTAACAGTAAAAGACCTGACCCTCACACTCCATGAGCGGGGCGATGCGGGAGCGAGGCGACTGATTGAAGCTGAACTCTTAGCAAACCACGTATTTCACCCCGACGACGATCTTGGAGCACTTACCCGAAAAGCGTTTGAACCAATGCTGGTAGAGGGTAGAAACCCGCCCGCCGCCTACTGGTTTATAGCGGAATTATCTATTGAGACATTTAAGCCATCAGACTTTACAGATAAGAACCCTTTCTTGCGTATGACCATGAAGGCACAGAATCAGCTTCCGTTCGTCGTTAATATGGAGGTTGATTGGGAGCGGGCGATTATAGGCTTCACGCGCGTATTTATATTCGACGGCTAGTCTGCCCAAAAAGAAGGCTCGACGCCCCACTCGTAAATGGACTGAATGAGACAGCACACGTTGTGACAGAGAATCTTACAAGAGCGTGTCTACAGTTGCGTTGATGTGGCGTTGGGGCGGCACTTTAGACGGTGCCGCCCCATACTATTTACTTCTCGCCTGCCGGCGCGTCGCGTCCGGCGGCTGGGCGGCGGCGCGCGCGTGTAAGGGCTTTGCGGGGAAGGGTCAGGGTCTTCCGGCTGGGCGGCGGCGTGCGCGGATGTGGCTGGACTGGCGTTGGAGGTCGCGCTGGAGCCGTTTTTTGTTGACGAAGTCGCGGCGGATGGTGACGGTAAGGAGCACGCCGATGACGACTATGCTGAGGACGAAAACGATGGTGGAGATGTCCAACAAGCGTTAATTACCCTCCTGACGTCGAATGTCGCCGGGCGGGAACCGACCCGAAACCTCCGGGCCGGGACGCGCAAGGCGGGGCGTAAGACACTCAGGCGCTGGCGCTGAGGTCGTGGCGGCCGAGCTTGAGATAGAGGCCGCGCCGCGTCAGCCCCAGCTCGCGCGAGGCGCGCGAGATGTTGCCGTTGTGCTTGCGCAGCGCCTCGGCGATCATGCGCCGCTCCAGCTCGGCCATCGCGTCGGCGAGCGTGAGCCCCTGCGAGATGGCCTGCGTGGCGGCGGCGGCCCCGAGCCCCGCGCCCGGCGCGGGCAGCATCGCCGCGCCGGAGGCGGGCGCGGACGTGCGGCGCAGCTCGGGCGAGAGGTGTGCGGGGGTGATGACGGTGCCGTCCTCGGCGCGCGCCACGATGCGCTGTATCTCGTTGGTGAGCTGGCGGACGTTGCCCGGCCAGTCGCAGACCATCAGCAGGTCGAGCGTCTGCGGCGTGATCTGCACGTCGCGCCTGCCGAACTTGGCCGAGTAGTGGTTGACGTAGTAGCTGACGATGGTGGGTATCTCGCTGCGGCGCTCGCGCAGCGGGGGCACGCGCAGGCGTATGACGTTGAGGCGGTAATAGAGGTCTTCGCGGAAGCGCCCGTCGGCCACCATCCCTTCGAGGTCGGTGTTGGTCGCCGCGATGATGCGCACGTCCACCTTCTGCGGCCGCTGCTCGCCGAGCGGCTGAATCTCGCCCTCCTGCAGGAACCTCAAGAGCTTCGGCTGGACGTCCAGGGGCAGGTCGCCTATCTCGTCGAGGAAGAGCGTGCCGCCCGCCGCCGTCCGGATGACGCCCGCCGAGTCGGAGACCGCGCCGGTGAACGCGCCGCGGCGGTAGCCGAACAGGTAGCCCTCGGACAGCTCCTTCGGCACGGCCGTGCAGTTGAAGGGGATGAAGACTTTGCCGCGGCGTGAGGAGAGCGCGTGGATGGCGCGCGCGATCAGCTCCTTACCCGTCCCCGACTCGCCCGTCACCAGCACCGTCACGTCGGAGGAGCGTATCTTGTGCACCTCCTCGACGAGGCGCGTCATCGCGGGGCTCGAATGGATGAAGCCGGGCATGAGGCTCGCGCCCGCGAGCGAGTCGGGGGCCTGCGTGCCGCCGCCCGTCCGCGCCCGAGCGCGCAGGGCGCACACGTCCATCCCCAGCTCGACGACTTTGAGCAGCGGCTCGAAGGGCGCGCCGCCCGGGAGCGTCGAGAAGGCGCGCGGCGCGACGAGCAGCACGGCGGGCGGCGCGCTCGAAGGCTTGAGCGCGTAGAGGCGCGCGTCCTGACCCGCGGCGTAAAGCTCGCGCTCCTCGTCCTTCGTGGCGCGGTCGAGCGCCGCGGCCGCCGCCGCCGACTCGGCCGCGTCGTAGCCGTGCGCCACAAGGACTTTCGTGTGGCCGTCCTCGCCCGCCTCGGCGACGAGGATGCGCGCGGCGCGCGTCTCCTGGTGGACGACCGCCGCCAGCTCCCTGAGCAGCAGCTCGCGCGAGGCGACGGCCTCGGCCAGGCGGAGCGTGAGGAGCTGCGCGGGCGCGGGCGGCTCGGCGCGCTGCCCCTCGGGCGCGCGGTTCTCAAGGTCTTCGACCGACTCCTCGGCGCGCGCGAGGTCGAGCTTCGCGCCCAGCTCGGCGAAGGCGTGGACGGCGAGCCCCAGGTGCTCGCGCGCGCGCTCGGACTGCGAGGCGGCGGCGTAGGCTCGCCCGAGCAGGTGGTGCGCGCGCGCCGTCCGGTAGCGGTCGCCGAGCATCTCCGAGATGGAGAGGCAGCGGCCGAAGTGGTGGACGGCGAGCGGCGCGTCCCCGCGCGCGAGCGCGAGCAGCCCCTGCATGCGCCGCGACTCGCCCGAGATGGTGAGGTCGGCTTTCGTCGTCTCGGCCTCCTCCGAGACGCGCGCGAGGAGCCGCGCGGACTCGTCCGCCTCGCCGCGGAGCAGGCGCGTCTCCGCCAGCAGCATGAACGAGTCGCAGATGGCGCGCTGGTCGCCGATGGACTCGGCGAGGGCGAGCACCTGCGAGCCCATGTCGAGCGCCTCGCCGGTCAGGCCCTGGAGGATGTAGCAGCGCGTCAGCGTCCGCATCGCCTGCGACACGTTCCACTTCTTGCCGCTCTTGACGCCGATGTCGACCGCGCGTTCGAGGTGTTCGCGCGCCTCGGCGAGGTCGCCCCGCAGCATCCGCAGCTCGCCGAGCGAGTCGAGGACGACGGAGGCCGAGCCGGAGTGCTCGTCCGACTCCATCACTAGTTCGAGCGCGCGCCGGAGCGCGGCCTGCGCCCTGTCCCACTCGCCCGTCATCATCAGGTTGATGCCGAGGTTGTTGTAGGCGTTGATGGACGTGTCCTTGTGCTCGGTGCTCTCGTTGTAGGCGACGGCCTTCTCCAGCGCGCGGATGCCCTCGTGCGGGCGCTGGAGCCACCAGTAGGCCCCGGCGGCGTTGCTGTAAATCTTACCCAGCAGGAAGGGCGCGGGGCGGTCGCCGATGAGCTGGACGGCCTGCTCGAAGTTCTCCAGCGTCTTCTCCCACCGCCCCTCGTGCGCGTCGGCCATGCCGAGCCCGAAGTAGCAGTCGGCCATGCCGCGCCAGTCGCCCGCGCGGCGGAAGTGTTCGAGCGCCTTGTTGTTGTGGTCGCGCGCGATGGAGTACTCGTTGATCGAGCGGTAGACGCGCGCCAGCGCCGTGTAGACGTTGCCCGTGCGCGCGTCCGTGCCGCCCTGCTCGGTCGTCGAGCGCAGCTCGGCCTGGAGCAGCGCGATGGCCTTCGGGTGGTCGCCCGCGTAGTTGTAGGAGAGGCCGAGCTGTACGCGCACGTTGGCGAAGGTCTCGGCGTCGAGCCCGCGGCCGCTGTCGGCCTGCTCGTACATCTCGACGGCTTCGAGCGCGTCGCGGTTGCGCCCGAGGGCCTGGAGCGAGATGGAGTGGAGGTAGCGGGCGCGCGCGAGCAGGGGGGCGTCGCGCCGTGCGTGCGAGATGATCTGGCGCAGGCGCGACTCGGCGGTGCTCGGCAGCCCGCGGTCGAGCAGCTCGCGCGTCTCTTCGAGCTGGCTTTCGAGCGGCAGCGACGCGCGCCGCGCGTCCGTGATATGGACGACGGGCGGCGCGCCCTTAGACGCGCGCCCGCCCCGCTCAGCGCTTTGATGCAAACGTGAAGTCATGCGGCTCGTTGCCCGCTCTCGGCGAAGAGACGTGTCGGCGCTCTTTGCGTTTGTTGTTTAGGCGGATGGAAGAACGGTGCCCTGGCGTTTCGGAACTGCACCCTTCAGAATACTGCCAAAGGCTTGTCGATTCCAGACTTTAGCACATGTCGGTGAGCGGTAGCCAGTGGTCAGTAGTGGGTAGTAAAACCCTCCGGAGTCGAACCGCCGGCGCGCCGGCGTCAAAGGCCGCGACGCGGGGCGCTGCCGTCCGCCGCCCAGAGGGGCACGCCGTTTGAGAGACACTGTTTTAAGTTGTCAGGCGCGGGCCGGTTTGGTACAAATCACGGCAGCAATCAGTCAGACTCGTATTGCGAGGGTACGGAAGGGGCGTCAAGAAGCCGGTGCCCCGCGCACGTCCGCGCGCGGCGGGCGGCGCAGGAGTTCCCGGCGGTGCCCGACGCCCCCGCGACAGGAGACTTAAATGGCCGAGACGACGACGGCGGCCCGGCCCGCCGGGAAGAGAGAGATCAGCAGGCTCAGGCGCTGGCTGCTCAAGGGGCGGCTCGAAGAGATGGAGGGCCCGCACGAGCGCGCGGGGCAGCACCACCAGCACCCCTGGTGGATGGTGATGTGCCTGACGGGCGTGGACTATTTCTCGACGCTCGGCTACCAGCCGGGCATCGCGTTCCTCGCGGCCGGCGCGCTCTCGCCCATCGCCACGCTCATCCTCGTCCTGCTCACGCTCTTTGGCGCGCTCCCGATGTACAACCGCGTCGCCGAGGCGAGCCCGCACGGCGACGGCTCCATCTCGATGCTGGAGAACCTGCTCTCGCGCTGGAAGGGGAAGCTCTTCGTCCTCGCGCTCCTCGGCTTCGCCGCCACGGGCTTCATCATCACCATCACGCTCTCGGCCGCCGACGCCACCGCGCACGTCCTTGAGAACCCTTACGTCCACGCGAACCTGCCCTCGCTCAAGCACCCGGTCGCGCTCACGCTCCTCCTGATCGCGCTGCTCGGGGCGGTCTTCCTCAAGGGCTTCAAGGAGGCCATCGGGCTCGCCGTCGTCATCGTCATCGTCTATCTGCTCCTGAACCTCGTGGTCATCGCCACGGGCTTCTACCAGATTTACCTCAACCCGCAGCTCATCTACGCGTGGCGGGACGCGCTCTTCGCGCACCCGAGGGTTCAGGACAGCCTGGTGATGATCGTCGTCGTCTCCCTCTTTCTCTTCCCGAAACTGGCGCTCGGCCTCTCGGGCTTCGAGACGGGCGTCGTCGTGATGCCGCTCGTCAGGGGCGAGCCCGGCGACACGCAGGAGAACCCGAAGGGGCGCATCCGCAACACGCGCAAGCTGCTGCTCGGCGCGGCCGCCATCATGAGCGTGATGCTCATCCTGAGCAGCCTCGTCACGACGCTGCTCATCCCGCCCCAGGAGTTCAGCGCGGGGGAGGGGGGGCACGAGCCCGGCAAGGCCAACGGCCGCGCCCTCGCCTACCTCGCGCACACCTACCTGGGCGACGTCTTCGGCACGCTCTACGACCTGAGCACCATCATGATCCTCTGGTTCGCCGGGGCGTCGGCACTCGCGGGTCTGCTCAACATCGTCCCGCGCTACCTGCCGCGCTACGGCATGGCCCCCGACTGGGCGAAGGCCACGCGGCCGCTCGTGCTCGTCTTCACGGCCATCGCGTTCGCCGTGACCGTGCTCTTCAAGGCGGACGTCGACGCGCAGGCCGGCGCGTACGCGACGGGCGTGCTGGTGCTGATGGGCTCGGCCGCGGTGGCGGTCTCGCTGGCGATGTGGCGGCGCGGCGACAGGATGCGCTGGGCGTTCCTGCTCATCTCGCTCATCTTCGCCTACACGACCGTCGTCAACGTCGTCGAGCAGCCCGACGGCATCAAGATCGCCTCCTTCTTCATCGCCGCCATCGTCTTCACCTCGCTCACGTCGAGGGTGTGGCGGACGACCGAGCTGCGTGTCGAGCGCATCGAGCTCGACCCGGTGGCCCGCAACTTCCTCGACGACCTCATCGAGCGCGGCAGCGAGATTCGCATCGTCGCCAACCGCCGCGACGCCGGCGACGCGGCCGAGTACCAGTGGAAGGAGCGCGAGAAGCGGCAGGACAACCACATCCCGACGCGCGACCCCGTCCTCTTCTTCGAGGTCACGCCCGGCGACGCCTCCGAGTTCTCGGGCGTCCTCAAGGTGCGCGGCTGCGAGGTGGAAGGCTACAGGGTCTTGCGCGCTGAGAGCCCGGCGGTGCCCAACGCCATCGCCGCCTTCATGCTCCACCTGCGCGACACGACGGGCAAGCTCCCGCACATCTACTTCGGCTGGAGCGAGGGCAACCCGCTGATGTACCTGCTCCGCTACATCGCCTTCGGCGAGGGCGACACCGCCCCCGTCACGCGCGAGATTCTGCGCCAGGTCGAAGAAGACCCCGAGCGCCGGCCCGCCGTCCACGTCGGGGGGTAGGAAGGAAGTAGACAGTAGACAGTAGACAGTAGACAGTAGTCGGTAGAAAAACTAAGCGGCGCGCCCTGGTCACAAGCCGGGCGCGCCGCGTTTTATTCTACTGACTACTGACCACTGTCTACTGTCTACTGTCTACTGTCTACTGCTTTTCA
>DASVSK010000544.1:0-2477 GCA_036388135.1 Pyrinomonadaceae bacterium
GCCGTCGCACGAGCGCGTCGAAACTCCGCTCAAGCACGCCTATGTCGAGGCGGCCGTCGAGGCGGTAGGCGTCGGGCACGTTGTAGAAGGGGCTCTCGGGCTGCAACTGGTTGAGGAACCAGAGGCGCTGCTGCGCGAACGAGAGCGGGAACGAGACGGCCCCCGGCGCGCGCGGCTTTATGCGGCGGCGCGCGCCGTCGCCCCGCTCACGCAGCCGCCGGAGCAGGAGCGCCTGTTTCTCCGGCGAGAGCCCGGCGATGAGTGCCGACTGGTCGCTCATAGTCCGCCCGCGCCCCCTTGCGTCAGGATGGCCGACACTTCCTCATCGGATAACTGTTCCAGCTCGCCGAGGGCCTGCGCCAGCAGCTCGTCGTCGGTTTGCGCGGCGCGCCGCTGGACGACGGCGACCGAGAGCCCTGCGACCGTCGGCGACTCGAACAGGCAGCGCAAAGGCAGCTCGATGTCGAAGGCGTCGCACAGGCGCGTGACGACCTGCGTGGCGACGAGCGAGTGGCCGCCGAGGTCGAAGAAGTTTTCGTGGACGCCGACGCGCCTGACGCCGAGCACCTCGGCCCAGACGGCTGCCACCTGCGCCTCGACCGGCGTGCGGGGCTCGACGAAGCCCTCTTCCAGCTCGGGCCGCGGCGCGTCGGGCGCGGGAAGCTGACGCCGGTTCACCTTGCCGTTGGGCGACAGCGGCAACGCGTCGAGCATGACGAAGGCCGACGGCGTCATGTAGTCGGGCAGGCGCTCCTGCAAGTGCGCGCGGAGCAGCGGTATCAGTTGACGCGCCCGCGCGCGCCGCAGCGGGTTGTTGCCGTAGTCCTTCCAATCGCGGCCGCTCGCCTCCGGGGCGGGGAAGTCGAACGCCTCGCGCGGGACTTCGACCCCGGCCTCCGCGCGCAGCATTACGTCGAAGCGGCCGTCCGCGCCGTGCCGCGCCCAACTGACGTCCACGCCGTAACCGAGCTGGCCGCCGAGCGCGTACAGGTCTTCCGGGTCGACGCCGTAGGCGACCCCGTGGGCGAGCGCGCGCAGCTCGCCGGCCGTGTGAGCGCCCTCGTCGTCCGCGAGCATCTCAAGGGTTTTGACCTCGGCGGCGAGCCGCGCGTTGGGCACGCGCGCCAGCGCGAGCGAGGCGGGTCTCTCGGCGACGAGGCGGCGGCGCAGCGAGTCGAGCGTCAGTCCTTCCGCGTCCCAGTCGAGCCAGGTGGGCGACGCGACGCCCGTCCCCGGCGCGTCGCCGACGTGAATCAACACCTGATAGCGGAAGCAGGTCAGCTCGTTGTGATAGCGGCCGCGCTTGGGGCGCACCTCGACGCGGCCGACGCGCGGCAGTCGCCGCCCGAGCGCGAAGAAGAAGGCCGGGGCGACGGCGAGTTCGTTCTCCTGCGCGGCGCGCGTCCGCACCTGCTCGCGCAACTGCGCGAGCGGCAGGGAGGGCTGCGCCTTGAACAACTGAACCGAGGCGTGGAAGGCTTCGAGCAGCGGCAGGCTTCGCACGTCGCCGACGAAGATAAAGCCGCCGGGCCTGACCGCCCGCGCCGCGCCTTCCAGCACGCGCAGCAGGTAGCCGACGTCCGGGAAATACTGGACGACCGAGTTGAGGATGACGGCGTCGAAGCTCTGCGGCTCGATGCCTTCAAAGTCGTCGGCCGCGCGCAGGAGCAGCGACACGTCGGCCGCGATGTCGCCGCGCGCGAGGACGTTTGCGCGGACGTATTCGAGCGCCACCTTCGAGACGTCCGTCCCGCAGTAACGCTCGCAGCCGGGGGCCAGTCGCGCCAGCAGGAGCCCCGTGCCGCACCCTATCTCAAGGACGCTGCGCGGCGCGGCGGCGCGGACGGGCGCGAGCGTGTCCTCCAGCCAGACGCGCATCTCTTCGGCCGGCAGGGGCTCGTCCGTGTAGTTGCTGTTCCAGCCCGTGATGTTGAAGGACGGGTCGGGCTGAGACGAGGGACGGCTGTAGATGTGGTCGTCGAAGATTTTCTGCCAGTGCTCCACCTGTCCGGCGTGCAGGCCGCCGCCGCCCGGCGTCTCCGGCGCTTCCGCCTCCCGCTCCTCCGCGCCGACCACGTAGGCCACGAGGCGGCGCTCGCCCGGCCGGTCTTCGCGCGCCAGCACGACGCACTCGCGCACCGACGGGTGCTCGTTGATGACGGCCTCTATCTCGCCCGGCTCGATGCGGTGGCCGCGAATCTTGACCTGCTGGTCGACGCGGCCGACGAACTCAATCGCGCCGTCCCGCAGAAAGCGCACGAGGTCGCCCGTGCGGTAGAGCCGCGCGCCGGGCTCGGCGGCGAACGGGTGCGGCACCAGTTTCTCCGCCGTCAGCGACGGGCGTCCCAGGTAGCCGCGCATCAGCCCGTCGCCGCCGAGGCACAGCTCGCCGGCGACGCCGACCGGCACCGGACGCAAATCGCCGTCGAGCACATACGCCTGCGTGTTCGTGATGGGGCCGCCGATGGGGACGGTCG
>DASVSK010000545.1:0-5850 GCA_036388135.1 Pyrinomonadaceae bacterium
CTCCTCGCCTGCTGCGGCTCGTCGCGCTGGGCCGCGGAGGTGGCGGCGCTCCGCCCCTTCTGGGACACGGGGCAACTGCTCAACCTCGCGGGGCGCGTCTGGCGCGAGCTGGACGCCGGCGACCGGCTCGAAGCCTTCCGCGCGCACCCGAAGATAGGCGAGTCGAAGGCGGCGGCCGAGACCGGCGAGGCGGCAAGGCGCTGGGCGGAGGGCGAGCAGTCGGGCGCGCGCGACGCCGCGGCCGAGACGCTCGCCGCGCTGGCCGAGGCCAACCGCGAGTACGAAGCGCGCTTCGGCTTCATCTTCATCGTCTGCGCCACGGGCAAGACCGCCGACGAGATGCTCGCCGCCTTGCGCGCGCGCATCGACAACGACCCCGAGACCGAGCTGCGCGTCGCCGCCGCCGAGCAGTGGCGCATCACGGAGCTGCGGCTCAAAAAATTTCTGAACGTCAAATGAGCGGCATCACGACACACGTGCTCGACACCGCGCGGGGGCGGCCCGCGGCGGGCGTCCCCGTCACGCTCGAAGCGCGGGGCGAGGGGGGCTGGCGCGTCGTCGGGCGCGGCGCGACGGACGCCGACGGACGACTGCGCGAGCTCCTGCCCCCGGACTTCTTTTTGGGCGAGGGCGGCTACCGGCTCACCTTCGACGCGGGCGCTTACTTCGCGGCCTGCGGCGCGGAAGGGTTCTACACGGAGGTCGTCGTGTCGTTCGTCGTCCGCGACCCGGCGGCGCACTACCACGTGCCGCTGCTCCTGAGCCCTTACGGCTACACCACCTACCGCGGGAGCTGATAAAGGATGCGACTTCCACCTGCACTGAGCGAGTGGCTCAACCTGCTCACGCGCTGGTTCCACGTCTTCGCGGCCATCCTCTGGGTCGGCTCGACCTTCTACTTCACGTGGCTCGACGGCCGCTTCCAGGAGGAGGAGCGCGAGGCGAGGGAGGCGGGCGTCGACCCCGAGGTGTGGATGGTTCACAGCGGCGGCTTCTACGTCGTCGGCAAGCGCAAAGTCCCGAGCCTCAAGCGGCTCCACTGGTTCCGCTGGGAGGCGGCGGCGACGTGGCTGAGCGGCATGGTGCTGCTGACGCTGCTCTACTACCACGGCGGCCTGATGGTCGACACGGACGTGCGCGACATCGGCGTGTGGACGGCCGGGGCCTTCGGCGTCGGCTTCCTCGTCGCCGCGTGGGTCGTCTACGACCTGCTGGTGCTGTCGCCGCTCGGCCGCGACGAGAGGGCCTTCGCGGCCGTCGCCTTCGCGCTCGTCGTCGGGGCGTCCTACCTCTCGACGCACGTCCTGAGCGGGCGCGCGGCCTACCTCCACGTCGGCGCGGCCTTCGGCACCATCATGTT
The DNA here is from genome assembly GCA_036388135.1 of Pyrinomonadaceae bacterium. Taxonomy (GTDB): domain Bacteria; phylum Acidobacteriota; class Blastocatellia; order Pyrinomonadales; family Pyrinomonadaceae; genus QHXN01. The sequence goes on from DASVSK010000545.1 coordinate 1,361, forward strand.
CCTCAACGTGTGGATGCGGATTCTGCCGGCGCAGCGCCGGATGACCGCCGCCGTGAAGGACGGTCGCGCGCCCGACCCCGCCGAGGGCGCGCGCGCCAAGCTGCGCTCGAAGCACAACACCTTCATGGTCGTCCCCGTGGTCTTCACCATGATAAGCAACCACTACCCGGTCTCGACCTACGGGCGCGAGTACAACTGGCTCGTCCTCTCGGCGCTCGTCCTCGTCGGCTGGGTCGCCGCGAAGCTCGTCCGCCGCGCGTGAGGCCGGGGGGCGAAAAGGGGGAGGGCGGTGGGCTCGTTCGAAGCGCCGGGGCGCGTGGGCGATGAGACGTGGGCGCAGTTCTGCGGGCGCGTGGACGCGGCCGTCGCCGAGTACCTGCGCTCGGGTCGCACGCGCGTGCGCTACCGCCGCTGGTGCGTGACGCTCGACACGAACGTGGCCCCCGCGGGCGCGGGGGCCGTCGTGGTGACGCGGATGCGCGCGCCCTTCGTCGCCCGCGGCCGGTTCCGCTTCAAGCTCCAGCGGCGCGACCTGCTCGACGCGCTCGCGCGGCGGCTCCGCATCCACGCGAGCGAGACCGGCCAGACGGAGTTCGACCGCGAGTTCGTCGTCCGCTCCGGGGACGACGAGGCGGTCAGGCGGCTCTTCGACTCGCGCGACATCCGGCATCTCATCCAGTCGCAGCCCTCCATCAACCTCGAAGCGCGCGGCGGCGACGGCGCGTTCGGCGCGAGCCTCCCCGACGGCGTCGACGAGCTGGTCCTGCGCGCGCACGGCTTCGTCACCGACGCCGAACGCCTCCGGCGACTCTTCGCGCTCTTCGCCCTCACCCTCGACCGCCTCTGCGAGACCGGCGCGGCCCGCGACGACGAGCCCGGCGTCACGCTCTAACGAATAAACCCGCTCACCTGTACCAGCAAGCGATAGAGAAGCGTTCGCCGTGTGTGACGGGCGTGACTTCGTGCGTCGTCTCGGCGCGGAAGGCGACCAGCATCCCGGGCTCGCCGGCAAGTTTCAGGGGCTCGCCCGCGCCGCGCGGGTGGAAGACGAGCGAGCCGCCGCAGTAAGCGCCGGCCGCGGGCGTCTCGGCCTGACGGTTGAGGAGGACGACGACCGACACCCTGCGCGACTCGCGCTCCGAGCGGAGCAGTCCCGTGTTCCCGTCCTGGTGCGCCACGAAGTGTCCACCCACCTCGTAGCGAAGGAACTGCGGCTCCTCCAGCCCGCCGAGCCGCACGCCGAAGTGCGCCCCGGCCGCGCCCAGACGCCCGAGCAGCAGACGACGGACGAGTCCCTCCGTCTCGCCCGAAGGGAAGACGCGCGTCGTCCTGCGCACGCGCTCGTCGACCGCGCCCGACTCGCCGGACTCGCCCGCATCGGCGCGCCCGTAGACGGTCGCGGGCGCGGCGCGCGCCACGCGCATCTCGGCGACGACCCTCTCGCACGTCGCCGCGTCGAGGAAGTCGCGCTCGATCAAAAGGTCGAAGCTCACAACGTCGATTAGGGTCGGAGTCCGCGTCGTCTACCGCGTCGTCTGGCGGCCCGCGCCGATGGGGTCGCCCGGCGGAGTGGGCGGCGGCGGCGTGCGCTTGCGCGGCGCGTCGGGTCGCGCGAGGAAGCGCTCTATCTCTTCGGCCGTCGCGCGCCAGTGCGCGTCCCAGCCCGTCCCGGCGGGGGCGTCCTCCTTCAGACGCCTCGACAGGAGGTTGCGCAGGGCGGCGGTCGCGACGGCCCTGACCTGCGGCGCGGCGGCGTCGTCGCCCGCCAGGTCCATCAGCCGCGTGACGACGAGGCCCTGCGCGGCCCGCAGCACGGCCGCGTGGTAAGCCTCGGCAGGCGCGTTAGCGCCCCAGGTGCGCGCGACGAGGGCGTTCGTCACTTCCTCGAAGTCCGGGTTGGCGCGTTCGAGCGAGTGGAACTGTATGAGGCGCGCGGCGCGGTGCGGCTCAAGCAGGCGCGAGACGGCGAGGTCGGCGGCGACGGTCGCCGCCGCGACGGGGTCGAAGGCCGGTTCGGTGCGCTTCGGGAAAAGCTCCTGCGTGCCGCGCTCGTAGCCGAAGGCGCGCGGCGGGATGAGTTTTAGAATCCGCGGCGGGACGGCCAGCTCTTCGACCTTGATGGTGTCGAGGACGGCCGCGAGCGCCTCGCGCTGCCGCGCCGCCGGGACGACCTGCTGCACGTCCGCCGGACTCGTCCCGCCGCCCGCCGTCTTCACCGCGTAGGTGTAGTAGAGGCCGCCGACCGACTTGACCGCCGCCTGGAGCTGGTAACGATGATGAAGGTAGAGCGGCAGGAACCTGGCTTCGAGGAGCGAGAGCGGCGTCCCGGCGGGGACGTTCGCCAGCCCGAACTGCGCAAGCGCGATGCGCCGCACCTCCATCTCGTGGCGGAGCATCGCGACGGGGTCGCTCCCGTTGTCCCAGAGGTTGGCGAGCGGGTGCGCCGCGCCCGCGGGCCGCGCGTCGTCGTCGGAGATGAAGAGCATCCCTGCGCGCAGTCCCTCGGCGACCATCTTCTCCAGCTCGGCCGACTCGTCCGCGCCGCGCGGGAACTGCGCGTAGCCGTAGCGGACGGCGAACTTGTCGTAAGCGCCGATGCCCGCGGCGTACGCGTTCGAGAGGTCGAGCCGGCCGTTCTTTATCTCGACGAGCGGGGCCGGGTAGTCCATCACCGACGCGCGGCCGTAGGTGCTCGCGGCGAAGTTGTGCGCGAGCCCGAGGGTGTGCCCGACCTCGTGGGCGGAGAGCTGGCGTATGCGCGCCAGCGACATCCGCGCCGGGTCGCGCGCGGGGTCGAGCTGCGCGAGGTAGTCCACCTCGAAGGGCGACGCGCCCAGCCCGCACTCCTTCCCGGCCGCGCCCGAGCCGCGCGCGCCTCCGCCGAAGACGGGGACGAGCCCCGTGCCTATCAGCTCGTCCTGCCGGATGCGCTGGGAGTCGAGCGTGACGACCCCCTTGATGACCTCGCCCGTGCGCGGGTCTGTGACGCTTGAGCCGTAGGCCCAGCCGCGCGTGGAGCGGTGAACCCAGTTAATCATGTGGTAGCGCACGTCCATCGGGTCGGCGTCCGGGGGGAGGATTTTGACCCGGAAGGCGTCGCGGAAGCCCGCGGCCTCGAAGGCTTCGGCCCACCACGACGCGCCCTCGACGAGCGCGGAGCGAATCGGCTCGGGCGTCCCGTTGTCCACGTAGTAGACGATGGGCTTGACGGGCTCGGAGACGGCCGCCCCCGGGTTCCTCTTCTCAAGGCGGTGGCGGACGACCCAGCGCTTCTCCAGCGGCTCGGTGAAGGGCGTGGCGTAGTCGTAGAACTCGATGGCGAAGACGCCGACGCGCGGGTCGAGACGGCGCGGCGCGTAGCCGGGGCCGGGCAGCTCGACGAGCGAGTGGTGCTCGCGCACCGTGAGCGACTGCGGCGCGGGCACCGTCTCGCGGACGAGCGGGCCGGGCTGCCCCTCGGTCGTGAAGGTGAGTGTCGCCTCGACCTCGGTGTTCTTCGGGAACGCCTTCGTGCGGGGCAGGTGGACGGCGCTGCGCGACTCGTCTAGGCGGTACTGCCCCTGGTTCGACTCGCGCAGACGGTCGGCGACGCCGTGCGCGTCGCGGAGGAAGAAGGAGGTCGCGTCGACCAGCACGCGCCCGCCTTCGGCCGCCTCCACGCGGAAGCCCCAGAGCACCGAGCGCGCGAACGACTGCTCGACCGCGCGCCGCTCGGCCGCGTCCGCGGTGATGGCGCGGAAGCGCTGGTTCGGCTCGACGAGGAAGACTTTCGGCCCGACGCGCTCGAAGTGTACGACGCGCGTGTCGCCGAGCTGCCCGCGGTCGAGACCCAGCGGGTTGGAGCCCACGCCCGTCGGCAGCGAGACCTGGTAGAGGAACTCCGAGTCGAAGCGCGCGACCTCAAGCAGGAGCTTGCCCGACTCGGCGTCCCAGTAGAGCGGGAAGTAGCCGTCGAGCTTCTGGAGCCCGCGCGTCATCTCCTGAAACGACTTGCGCTCCGGCCTCTCCTGCGCCGCCGCGGGCGCGAAGAGGGCGACGAGGGCGAGAAGGGCCGGCACCAGTCGGCGCGTTGAAGTCACGTTTTATCTCCTCTGATTTTAAACGCCTCAATCGAACCCGCGCGGCGGCATCGAGGGCGCGCGCCGCAGCCAGTTGTCTTCCGGGTAGCGCGAGCGCCCGTCGATCAGGTGGAGCGTGTAGGCGTGGCGCGAGCGCGGGCTGCGGTTGGCGCGGCTCAGGTGCGGGAGCAGGCCGTGGAGGACGACGAGCGCGCCCTTCCTCACTTCGAGGGGGACGAGCCCTTCGGTCGGCCAGGGGCTCTCGTCGTAGCGCTCGAAGCGCGTGCCGCCCCCGGCGCGCACGAAGCGCGACTTGAGCCCCGCGCCGTGCCCGCCCGCGAGCGCCCACAGGCACCCGTTCTCCCGCGTGGCGTCTTCGAGCGCGAACCAGAGCCCGGTCAGGCTCAACGGCTCGGTGTAAAGAAAGGTCGC
>DASVSK010000546.1:0-5898 GCA_036388135.1 Pyrinomonadaceae bacterium
TGTTGATGAGAGTAGCCGTGTCGGCCGTCGGGGCGGGCCGTTGTCAGGCCGCCCTCGCCCGCGCATTACGCATGCGGATAATGGAGAACCTCAAACTCGACGCCACGACCGCGTCGTGCAGAGGCCACAGGTTCGGCACGAAGCGTAGCTCGACGCCGCGCTTCAGCAATTCGGCCAGCGGGTCGTCATAGGATACGACCTTCGCGGGCACGACGGGCGCTCGGCTGACGAAGTAACCGGCGCACTCGTCAATACACTCGAACGTCTCAGGCGGCAGGTGGTAGCAGTACAGGCGACACGACCTCAGGCGCTCCAACCAGCCGGCTTCGATGGCGACCACCGCCGGACTCGACCCGAGGAATCTCTCCACATCGGCCGCCGTGGTCTCGCTCCCGGCGTAGAAGGTCACGCGTGGGCACTCGCGCGGGACGAGGTAGTTGCGGAGGCGCGCCGCGTTGACGGCCCACACGACAGCCCCGCGGCCGTCCTCCGATGCACGCGGCTCAAATCGCTCGATGCCGGATTCCTCGCTGACATGAAACAGCATGACCCACCATATACGCGGCATACCGCCCGGCGTCACACGCCCGCCCGTAAGCCTGATGACAACAGTAGAACCTGTGCCTGACACGTCACGCACACAAGAAACCGCGGGGTTAGCACACCGAACTTCATAGCTTTCGCTTCCTTCAAGTCACAGTGTGTGTGAACCGAATCTTATAACATCCCTCCCGCAGGCCCATCACTTCAGGAAAGCACAGAAAATTTTACGCGGATCGGTCAATTTTTTGTCCACATAAAACTGAGGGTGTGCGTAATTATGGGGTCTTTTGTCAGTCCCTGATGGCGGTCCGCCGTCACCTCCGATTTGCTCTGATGACTCCCCTTTTCTCTCAGTAGTGGAAACTTGTTAAAAACCCTGACTATTTACGACTATTCTATGGTAAATAACTTGGAGTCCTGATGTTTCACGACCCGGGCGCGCCCCGGTCGTTATGCTAAAGCCGGAGGAGTTACCCTTGAAAGCTACCAGACGTCGCACCAGGCGGCCTGACCCGCTCGCCTCCTCCGAGGGGGTCGAGCGCGTGCTCGCCTCCCTGCGCTCTTCCCTGCCCGACCTGATGCCGCGCCAGCGTAAGGACTTAGTGTCGCTGCTCAACTCCGTGCGGGGGCTCTACGCGCGGGAGCCGCCGCAGGGTAAGCGCGGGCGGCCGCCGCGCTACACCCGCGAACAACTCCTGAGGGTCGACGCTAAGCTGCGCGAGCTGCTCGGGCGTGAAACGCGGCTCTCCGTGCGCAGCTTCGTCGGGCAGTACGTGCCTATCCTCGACTTCCCACGGGACATACGCGAGGCGCTCGAGCGGGGCGAGGTGAACCTCTTCGAGGCGCACCAGTTGGCGAGACTGACCCCCAGAAGGCTGGGTGGCACGGATGCGGAGGCGCGGCGACTGAGGGGGAGGCTGCTGGAGGCGCACCTGCTGGCGCACGGTTCAGGGACGCTGCTGCGCCGGAGGGTGAAGGAGGCGCTGGGTGAGTCGCGCGAGCCCGACCCGACGGAGACGGAGGTTCTGGCGGTAGGGAAGGCAGACGAACTGCTCGAAGCCGACCCCCTAGACGCCAGCCACCTCTTCTTCGAGGAGTTAAGAATGATCTCCCGGGCGTTGAGGGAGATCGCCCCCGAGGAGGTGACCGACGACGACCTCTCCGAAATCATGCCGGCGGTAGATCAAATTACGCTGAGTTTGCAGAAGATCGCGCGCAGGAGGGAGAGGGGGCAGGCCAGGAGGTTGTCGATTTAGCCGCCCAGCCGCCCCGGTCGCGCGGGTGAAACATCGTCAAGCTCACTCGGAGCTTTCTGTCGTGAGCTTGGAATGGGGACATCTCGCCACGCCTTTCTCGAAACCTTCGGGGTAGTACATCCCCGTGCCGAAGCAGTCGGGACATTTTGAGGCGTCGATTTTGATGGCGGATGACCCGGTTCCTTGTTCGGCGGCCTCGGCCTCGATCTGTCGCTTCTCTTTCTTCCAGAGCCTGCGTCGTAAATGTTCCGCGAGGAATGCGGGCACACTTGAGACTGTTGTTCGCCCGGCGGCGATTTTTAACTCGGTTGCCAGCACGTCGGCTAGTTCCGACCACTTCGCCGCTTCGGCGGCCGAAGGCTCTCTACCTGTGACTTCCCTCACGACTTTTTTCATTGCGGCGGCAAAGCCGGCGAAAGCCTCATCATCATCCTGCTCAATATTAGTCTTTAAAAGAGTCTTGTCGACGCCGTAAGTGTCAATATAATCAATAGGTTGACTATACCCACCACTCCCCAAATTTTGGGTATACCCACTACCCAAAAAATGACTAGTGGTGACTGGTGGGGAGTGGTGGGGAGTGGTGGGGAGTGGTGGTAACTCCTCTGGCAGTCGCACCTCGTATTCGGAGCCTTCCGTCGACCCGAGCTCCCAGTGACGGATGATTAGTCCCACGCTTATCAGGTAGCGAAGATGGCCGTCGACGGTTTTAAGGTTGCGAATGTCAGTCCAGTTAAGAAAATCACGGCGGGAGGCACGTGCCCGTGTTCTCGGGGGGTGTGCGCCCCGACTCCTGAGATAGAGCGCGTCGTAGATTTTCTTGCTGGAGCCGGGAAACAGACCTTGAGGCATGGCCTCTCGCTCAAGGCTGTTGGCCCGCCGGTTGAAATCACGTGCGGGCGCGGCGCTCGGTTTAGTAACACTGGGGAGTGGTGGGGAGTCCTGGGGAGTGGTGGGGAGTGGTGGGGACTGGTGGGGAGTGGTCTGATTGGCCTCTTCAACTGTTTCGCTTCTGGTCGGACCGGCCACTATCTCTTCTATGCTGAGGGACTCGATCTCTTCAGGCTTCCTCAAATTCCGAAACATATCGCCCTTAGGGCGGGCGGTTCGGGTCGGGATGGCGATCTTCTCTTTGGTATCTCGTTTACTCATCTGCGCTTTTCCTTCAGGACACGCACTTTGGAAGAGACCTCCATGCGGGCGAGAAATTCCTTCGTCAGATTCAGGTAATCCTCGCTGCCGCGCGACGCCTGTGCGTATTCAAAAATGGACTGGCGATAGGCGGGGGCGGCGATCAGGTGCGTGTTGCTGCGGATGAGGGTCTCGAAGAGCTTGTCGCCGAACATGGCCTGCGCCTGTGTGTATGCGTCGGCCGAGGCAGTGGTTCGCGCGTCGAAGCGCGTGACGACGTACCCGAGGACGCTTAAGGTCGGATTGGAGCGGCGCACGCTTTTAATAGTCTCTTCCAGGTCTTGGGTCCCCTCGAAGGCGTAGTACTCCGCCGCCACCGGGACGAGCACATGATCCGAGGCCAGCAGCGCTTGGGTCACGACGACCCCGAGGCTCGGCGGGCAGTCGATGAGCACAAAGTCGTACTCGGCGGAGAGGGAACTGAGCGCGTCCTTAAGCCGGAAAAGGTCGTCGAATTGGCCGCTTTTTTCGAGCCGCGCGAGACGGATGTGGGAGGCCGCCAGGTCGAGGTTGTCGATGTGCGTCTCGTAGACGGCCGCCGCGAAGGGAAGTCCGTCGCCCTTGTTATCGATGAGGACGTTAGCCAGCGTGTTCTGGATCATGTCCGGGGCGAGGAACGTGCGGGTCAGATTGCATTGAGAGTCAAGGTCGATCATCAGGACGCGGAAGCCCTCGATTGCCAGTCCGGCCCCGAGGTTGACCACGGTCGTCGTCTTCCCGACGCCGCCTTTCTGATTAGAGATGGCGATTGTTTTCATGCGGCGATGCCCCTGCGCACGCGCTCGGCGTCCCGGAGTATGTGGTCGATCTCGGCCTTCCGCACACGCTTCACGCGGCTGTCGAGCACGTCCGGAAAGGTCTCTACGCTGTACTTCCTGATGAGTCGCCAGAGGGTGGCGCGGGCGACGCCGAGCCGCTTCTGCGCCTCGGTGAGCGTCTCGGTCTCAAGTGATTGGATCGTGGTAGCCATGAGAGCCTCCGTGAACCGAAAGTTAGCGCGTTGTACATCAGAAGCCGCAACATGTCAACAGATATGTTTCACCGACGGCCGCGCGCCGGACGTTCGATAAAGATCGTTAAGACATACAAATTCATTGTCTTGACGCCGGCTTCAAGTCCGATAACGCATGCTTTTTATCATCATGACTAACATGCCCGAGACGGTAGCGTGCGGGTTATAAGTTGTGTTGGACACTTTAGTTTTACTGTCGTTATCAGTCCCGGGGGACTGCGGCCGACACACTTCGGGCGGGATTCACAGATTCTCCTTCCTTCCAAGAGCACGCGAAAAATTTTCGCTGACGGTGGACACTTCGCGCCGCGTTTGTCGCATTAGAGGGTGAGCCGCTGAATGTCACGTCGGGCGCTCGGGCCCGATTTCTAATCTCAAGGGCTCACGCGCGGGGACTAACAAACATGACGAAGCTGCCCCGTGCGCGGTGTCAGTATAGTGCGGCAAGTTCGGGGGCCGGATTCGATTCACGGCTCCACATTCTCCGGCGGGAGTTCCGAGCGACTTCCACCTTCGCAAACACCACCAGATTTAAGAGGAGAAAAAAGATGACTCAACTGTGGATCACAATCGCGCTCCTGGCGACTCTCGCGTTCGGCTCGTCGGCCGGCGTCGTGACGACGAATCAGGTCAGCAAGGGAATCAACCCCGTCCAGCACAGCGAGTGAGCGCGGCGAGTCGTGGGCGGCGGGTGTCTGACGCGCCCGCCGCCCACACGTCGCGCAGGGTCTTTCAACGTCGAGGCCGCGGCGTGTGAGTTAACATTTCGTTGGTGTTAGAATTTCGGAAGTTGGCAGGTTACATAACCACGACGGGAGCGGACGAGCGTCGCCGGTCGTATCAATGAAACATTCAGGGGGCCGACTCACCCGCGCGGCGCATACGGAAGGAATCATCTAAGTTGCAAGACGCTCCTCTTCAGGTAGACCTCGGCTCGGTCGAGACGCTCCTCGGCAACCTCCAGTTCACCTTCGTCGTCAGCCCCGAAGGGGACGCGCACGTCCAGCTCTACGTCACAGACCCCTCGGCCGCGGGGAAGGCCGGAGTCATGGTGATGCTGGACGCGCAGGGCTACGAGCGCCTCAAGGCGATTATCAGCGGCGCGGACAGCGTGATCGACCGGATGATAAGGGAGGGAAGAATCAAGAGGATGGTGCTGCCTTACTGACTCACCATGGGGCGAGTGATTTATGCCGGCGCTGGCTCCCCCGTGCGTAACGGAAAAAGATTCATGCAGGGTATCAAGCCTCTCAAGAAGCTGGTGAGCAGGGCGCGCGACCTGCGCGACGGCCACCGCGCGCGCCACCGCCCGACGGGCTTCGGCTTCGCGCTCGCCGACAGCGTCGAGTACCTGGACGCGGCGCGTTGGGACGCACTGACCGCGGGACATTCGCTGTTCCTCTCGCGCCACTACTTGAGTGTCCTCGAAGAGGCGGGGCCGGACAACCTTCGCCAGCGTTACGCCATGGTCTTCCGCGGCCGCGAGGCGGTGGCGGCGGTGGCGGCGCAGTGCGTGACGGTCTCCGCCGCGCGCGTGCGGAAGACCGGGCGGCACGAGCGGCTGGCGGCGGCGCTCGAACGCGTGCGGGAGAGGATGCTCGTCTGCGGGAACCTCCTGTCGTGGGGGCAGCACGGCGTCGCGTTCGCGCCGGGCCAAGACGCCGCGGCGCTCTGGCCCGCGGTCGCAGAGGCGCTCTACCGCCTGCGTCGCGCCGACAAGCTCTCGGGCGAGGCCGACCTCGTCATGGTCAAAGACATCTCCGGAGAGCACGCAGAGGGCGCGGCGGCTCTGTCAAAGTTCTCCTACCGCCCGCTCGAAACCGACCCCGACATGGTGCTTGAGCTTTCGCCGCGCTGGGGCGGGTACGAGGACTACCTGGCGAGCCTCAACGCCAA
>DASVSK010000547.1:0-3860 GCA_036388135.1 Pyrinomonadaceae bacterium
GCCGATGCCGCACTCGAAGCCCTCGCGCACCTCGGAAACGTCGTCCTTCACGCGGCGGAGGCTGCCGATGCCGCCCTCCCACGCGACGACGCCGTCGCGGATGAGGCGGGCGCGCGTGTTGCGGCGGATGACGCCGTCGAGCACGCGGCAGCCGGCGATGACGCCGGCCCTCGGCACGCGGAAGGTGGTGAGCACGAGCGCCTTGCCCAGAATCTTCTCGGTCTCGATCTTGTCGAGCATGCCGATCATGGCGGCGCGAATCTCCTCCTCGACCTTGTAGATGATCGAGTGGAGGCGGATGTCGACGTGCTCCTGCCGGGCCAGCTCCGCCGCGCGGACTTCCGGCCGGACGTTGAAGCCGATGATGACGACCGCGCGCCCCGCGGCCTCGGTCTGCGACGCCGCGGCCAGCAGCACGTCCGACTCGGTGATCGCGCCGACGCCCGAGCGCACGACCCGCACCTTGACGGCGTCGGTCGAGAGCTTGGTCAGCGTCGACTTCAGGACCTCGACCGAGCCCTGGACGTCGGCCTTGACGATGGTCAGGAGTTCCTTGACCTGCGCCTCGCCGAGCGCCTCGATGCCGCGCTTGGTGGTCTGCGCGAGCGTCTGCTGGCGGGCGACCATCTGGCGGTGGTGCGAGGTCTGTTGCGCCTTGACGATGTCGGAGACGACCTGGAAGGTCTCGCCGGCCTGCGGCACGCCCTGCAAGCCCAGCACCTCGACCGGCGTGGCCGGGCCCGCCTCTTCGATGTGGTTGCCGCGGTCGTCGTACATGGCGCGCACCTTGCCGAAGATTTGCCCGACGATGAACGGCTCGCCGACCCGCAGGGTGCCCTGCTGGACGAGCACCGTGGCGACCGCGCCGCGGCCGCGGTCGAGCTTGGCTTCGAGGACGACGCCGGAGGCCAGGCGCGTCGGGCTCGCCTTCAGGTTCAGGATGTCGGCCGTGAGCAGGATGGTTTCGAGCAGGGTGTCGAGGTTCTCGCGCTTCTTGGCCGAGACCGGCACCATCTCGGTCGTGTTATCGCCGCCCCACTCGATGGGCTGGAGCCCCTGCATCGCCAACTCCTGCCGGACGCGGTCGGGGTTGGCGTCGGGCTTGTCGATCTTGTTGATGGCGACGACGATGGGGACGTGCGCGGCGCGCGCGTGCTCGATGGCCTCGACGGTCTGCGGCATGACGCCGTCGTCGGCCGCGACGACGAGCACGACCACGTCGGTCGCCTTCGCGCCGCGGGCGCGCATCATCGTGAAGGCCTCGTGGCCGGGCGTGTCGAGGAAGACGACGCGGCGCGTGTGGTCGGGCGCGTCGGCGCTCGCCACCTGGACGCTGTAAGCGCCGATGTGCTGCGTGATGCCGCCGGCCTCGCCGCTGGCGACGTTGGCGGCGCGGATGGCGTCGAGCAGCGAGGTCTTGCCGTGGTCGACGTGACCCATGACGGTGACGACGGGCGCGCGCGGCTCCTCGGTGTCGTCGGCCTCCGACTCGATGAGCTGCTCGAACTCGTCCTCGGCCACCATCTCCTCGAAGCCGAGGAACTGGACGTCGAAGCCGAAGCGGCGGCCCAGCTCCTTAGCCATCTCGCCGTCGAGCGTCTGGTTGAGCGTGGCGAAGACGCCGCGCTGGAGCAGGAGCGCCTGGATGTCCTTCGGGCGGATGCCGGTCTTCTCGGCGAACTCCTTGACGGTCGCGCCCTCGACGAGCCGCACCTGCTTGAGGTCGGAGGCCGCCGGCCCGGCCGACGGGTTCAGGGACTGCGCGATGCGGTCTTCGAGGCGGAGCGCCTTCGGCTGGACGAAGTCGCGCTCGAAGCCGCGCCCGCCGCGACGGTCGGCCACGCCGGGCCGCCCGCCGGGGCCGGGCCGCCCGCCGCGTCCGCTGCGGCCGCCGGGGCGGCGCGCGTCGGCGGGCGGGATGTAGGTGGTCTGCGGCGTGGCGGTCTCGCCGGGCGTGCCGTGGAGCGAGGCGTCGGCCTCGTGCCCGCGTCCTGCGCGTCCGCCGCGCGCGTCGCGTCCGCGCGGGGCTTGCGCCGGCGCGGCCGGGGCGACGGGGACGTTGACGCGCTGCCCGGGCTGGACGCCGGCCTTGAGGGCGTCGGCGGTCAGGCGCAGCGTTCTAACCTGCCGGCCGGGGGCCGGGGCGGCCGCCGCCGGCTGTTGCGGTATCGGTGTTTCGGTCAAGTCGGGTTCTATCGCCGCCGGGGCGGCCTCCTGTGTGGGAACGTGTGGCTCGGGCTCGGGCTCGGCCGGCGCCTCCGCTTCGGGCTGTGGTTCGGGCGTGTACTCCGGGGCCGGCGCGCCGTGGTCGTCGGGCGCGATTGCGGGCGCGGCCCCCGCGAGCGTGCCGGCTACGGCGGCCGGGGGCTCGGCGCGCGTGGCCATCGGGCGCGGGCGCATGATGCGCGGGGCGAGCGGGCGCACGCCGCCGCCCGCGCCGTCGCCGGCGGCGGGCTGGTGCTCGGCGGGCGACCCGTCGGGCTCCGCCTCGGGCGCGGGCGTCCCGGCGTAGACCTCGGGCAGGGGGCCCTCGGCGGGCTCGGCCGCGTACGCGGCGTCAACTTCGGCGTCGGTGGGCTTCGCCTTCTTGACGACGCGGATGCTGCGCTGGACGGTCGGCTCTTTCTTGGGGAAGTACTTGTTGCGGATCTTCTCGGCCAGCTCTTTCGAGATGGTGTTGGAAGGAACCGAGACGTCAACGCCCTCGCGGCGCACCTCTTCGATGAGGCGCTTCGACTCCATCTTCAGCTCTTTGGCGAGGTCGTAAATCCTGATCTTGGAAGTGTGGGCTGCTGACATGCACTCCTTCTTCGACGCTTCTGGTAAAACGGCGTCGGGCGCTTCACGGGTTAAGTTTCAAGACGCCTCTCGAAATCCCTTTCCCGTCGGAAGCGCGCGGCGCTTCGAGGCCGGAGAAGGGTCTTAAGGCGGGCCGCAGCCGCGCGACCCCGGCGTGTGCGGGGGCGCGGCCGCGTCACTGCGGTTATTCGACGTCGGCAGAAGCATCTTCGGCCTCGTCGTCGGATACGTTTTCAACAGGGGCCGGCTCGCCCTCGCCGCGGGCGGACGGCTCCGAAGAGGCCGGCGCTTCGGGCGCGGAGGCTTCCGTGGCGAAGTCGCCGCGCGGCGAGACGGGCGAGTCCTCGTACCCCTCGTCCGACGTCTGCACCGTGCCGCCGCCGATGCCTTCGACCTCGGCGTCGAGGGTGGAGGGGCGCTCCTCCTCGACGAAGGAGCCGGTGTTCTGGATGACGGCGGCCTCGGTCGAGAAGATGTCGGGCGCGGGCGTAATCGTGTCGGGGCGCAGGTCGCGACCCGCCCCCTGGAGTATCAACTCGTCGGCGGACATCTGCTCGACCTCGGTCATGGCGACGGGGTCGGCCGACTCCTGCGCGAGGATGTTGTCCTCCGAGAGGTCTTCGGCCAGGAACGGCGGGCGCGTGCGCACCGCCTCGTCGTAGCCTTCGGCGATCATCGCCTCCGAGGGCTCGACCTCGCGGGCGTCAGGGTCGGCCTCGACCGACGCCGCGTGCTGCTCGACCGCGCGCGCCTCTTCCTGCCCTTCGCCCATCTCACCACTCCCCGGTTCGGTCGCGCCGGACTCTTCGCCGCCCTCGCCCTCGTCGCCTTCGCCCGCGACGCGCGCGCTCTCGACGACCGCCCGCGCCGCGGCGATGAGCGCCTCGGCCTGGTCGATACTGACGTCGAGGAACTCGGCGATGTTGTCGACGGAGGCGTCCGCCAGCGCCTCGATGTCGCCGACGCCGTGGCCGGCGAGCGTCGAGACCATCGTCGGGTTCATGCCCTCCAGGCGCTCAAGCGGCACGGCCTCGCCCGAGGCGATCATCTCGCCCATCTTG
>DASVSK010000548.1:0-2072 GCA_036388135.1 Pyrinomonadaceae bacterium
GCCTGACCGTCACCGTCACGCTGCCCCCGCCCTCCGCCACCGTGTACTTCTCCTGAACGAACCTGACGAGGCTGCCCGTGACGAAGACCCTGACGGTGTCGGTGTCGCTCTGCGCGCCGCCCGCGCCGCTGAAGCCCTGGTCGTTGGTCGTGAACTGGAACGTGGCTTCGCCCGCGAACCCCGCGTTCGGCTTGAAGGTGAGCCGCGCCAGCGCCGCGTTGACGTTGGCGAGCGTGCCGGCGAACGTCATCGAGGCGTCGTCCGTGCCGTCGCCCGCGATGAAAGTCAGGCCGTTTGTGCCGCCGAGCGTGAGCGTGCCGTTCGCTGACGAGAGCGTCACGCGGACGGGGTTGCTTCCGGCGTCGACGTCCGAGGTCGAGAAGGCAGTCCCGTTGGCCGCGGAGAAGACGACGGGCGTCCCCATCGCGGTCGAGTGCGGGCCGGGGGCGACGTTGACCGGCGCGTCGTTGACGGGCGCGATGTTGATGTTAACGGTCGCCGGGGCGGACTCCGCGCCACTCGGGTCGATGACCTTGTAGGTGAAGCTGTCCGCGCCGTTGTAGTTCCTGTCGGGCGTGTAGACGCGGCCGGGCCCGGAGCCGTTGAGGACGCCGTGCGCCGGCGGCGTGACGATCTGGAAGGTCAGAGCGTCGCCTTCCGCGTCTGACCCGCTGAGCGTGATGCCGATTGCGCCGTCCTCGATGGTGGAGACAGTCTGGCCGCTCGCCGTCGGCGGGTCGTTGACCGGCGTGACTGTGATGTTGAAGGTCTGCGGCGCGGAGGTGTCCTGCCCGCCGTTCGCAGTCCCGCTGTTATCTTTTGCGACGATGGTGATGGTGGCGCTGCCGCTGGCGTTGGGCGCGGGCGTGTAGGTGAGCGTCCCCGAGGGGCTGACGGCGGGCCCGGCCGAGAAGAGCGCCGGGTTGGTGTTGCCGGTGACGAGGAAGGTGACGGCCTGCGACGACTCGTTCGTCCCGGGGCTGATGGCCGTCGCCCAGTTGGCGACCGTGCGCGGGCCCGCGTCTTCGGGGACGGTCTGGTCGACGCCCTTCGTGAAGGACGGGGCGTCGTTGACCGACCTGACGGTGAGCCGGAAAGTCCGGGTCACGGAGCCTTCATGCGAGCCCGTGAGACTGACGGTGATGTCGACGTCGCCCGACTGGTTGGCCGCGGGCGTAATCAGGACCGTGCGCGTGGGGCCGCTGCCCGTGAACGAGATGTTGGCGTCGGGGACGACCGCCTGGTTGCTCGAAGTCGCCGAGATGGACGTGATGGTCTGGTCGCCCACGAAGAAGGAGAAGGAGATGGGCGCGTCTTCGTTCGTCACCCTGGCGGTGATGTTCTCGGCGACGGGGTTCACCTCGAAGGGGCCGATGTCGGAGTCGTCTCCGCCCGCCGCCGGCGCGACCGAAGTGAAGTCGAAGGGGCGCGGCTTGCCGCGCTGGTCGCGGCGCATGAGCCCGCCGCCCGGGTCGGCGGCGAAGATTCTGCCCTTGTCTACGGCCGGGCTGCCGGCGGCCAGCGCGCGCGTCCTGGTCGGGCCGCCGTTGTCGGCGAGCGGGCCGAGCTGCGGGTCCAGCCCGAAGATGTCCGTGCCGGGGTTCTGCGCTTCGGTGATGACGACCGTGCCGGGCGTCTCGATGAGGTTGTAGCCGTAGGAGGTGAAGTTCCCCTGGGTGTCGGCGTCGGGGCCGGAGGGCGAGTTGTTCGCGAAGATGCTGGCGGCGATGTAGACCTTGCTGCCGTTCCCGAGGCTGACGACGCCGCGGTTCTGGTTGTCGGCCACGACGCTGTTAGTGATGATGACGTCGCCGAAGTTGAAGATGCCGCCGCCGCTCCCGCTGTTACAGACGTTGTTGCTGATGGTGCTGTTCGTGACGTGAACCACGCCGGTGTAGGGGATGTTGTTGGAGTCGACGCGGCCGCCGTTGAAGATGCCGCCGCCGTTGCCGAAGCCGGCGGTGTTCCCGCTGAGGGTGCTGTTCGTCAGGTTGATCGTGCCGCCGCCGTTAAAGATGGCCCCTCCGCCGAAGCCGACATTGCCGGTGAGGGCGACCGCCGTCAGGCTCAGC
>DASVSK010000549.1:0-5815 GCA_036388135.1 Pyrinomonadaceae bacterium
ACCCGGCGCGGCGCGACGCGCGGACGCAGTTCTACGTCGCCTACTCGTTCTACCGCGAGGGCTGGGGGCGCGTCTACAACGACGACGCGCTCTTCCGCCGCGGGCTCGAAGCGGCCGACCGCGCCCTCGCGCTCTCCGCGGACGCGCCGCTGGCGGTCGAAGACCCGGAGCTGAAAATCCACTCCGCCGCCGAGCTGAGGGCCGAGATGGAACAGGGGCTCGAACGCACGGCCGACGACTTCAACCCGCTGAAGGTCTTCCGCGAGCGGAAGTGAGGACTAAACGACGGGGCGGGGACGCCGGGCGACGAACTGAGAGGCGACTGGTTTTCAGCTCATCGCCCGGCGTCGCCGCCGCGTCGTTCTGAGGGATGACGGACAACCGCACAAGGAATCGCGCGCTGCTGCGCCACGTGCTGCTGCCGACGGTCTTTCTGACGGTGGCGCTGCTCGGGGGCCTGCGCGTCGGGGCCGGCGGGGGCGCGTTCGCGTTCGTGCCGCCGCCGCTCGTGACGCTGGTGCTGGCGGTGATGCTGCTGGCGCTCTTCGCGCGCGGCGGCGCGTTGAGGTTCGGCCGCTGGCTGTCGGCCGACAACGCGACGGCGGATAACGTCTCGCACGCGCTCACGCTGGCCGCGCTCTTCTTCGCGTCGGCGCAGGCGTTCAACTCGGTGCTGCCCGAGGCGGGGCTGCCGCGCTTCGTGCTCGCCTCCTTCTTCCTCTGGACGCTCTGGCAGAACCAGTTCTCGAACTTCGACCCGCGGCGGCTGCTGCGGAGCCTCGCGGCGCTCTTCGGCACGGCCTTCTTCGTCAAGCACGTGCTGCTCGCCTCGCTCTCGCAGCCGGGCGAGGGCTGGCTCAGCCGTCTGGCCGCGGCGGCGCTCGAAGGCGTCACGCTCGGCGCGCTCGGCGGCGGCCCCCCTTACGCCGCCTCGACCGGCTACATCTCCTTCTTCGCGCTCGCGCTCTACGTCTGCGGCCTCGCGCTCCTGCCGCCCGCGCCCGACGTCGAGCGGCCGGACGGCGGGGCGCGCGACTCACGTCTCTCCCGCGCGCCGAGGCTCTCCGCGGCCGACGAACGCTCGCACGCCCTCGCCGCCGCGGACGAAGAGGGCGAGCCGTATTTTGAAGAAGACGACGCCCGCCTTGAAGAGAGCGCCGCCCCCCCGCCCGAGCGGCCGCGGAAGTTCGAGGGCGCGCGCCGGATGGAGAAAGGGGGCCGGGACTGATGTCCCGCGCCCCCTCTCCCGTCTCCCCTTCGCAAAGGAATGTTTACCAGTTGACGACGAGCGCCTGCTCGGCCTCCCACACGGGAACGTCCTCGCGTATGGACGCGCGCTGGAGCCGCGCCTTGTCCGTGAGGAGCCGACCCGCGCCCTGCGCGACCGCCGCCAGCGGCTCGTCGGCCACGGCGACGTGGAGCCGAAGCTCCTTCTGAAGCCTCTCCGCCATCCCGCCCAGCAGCGCCCCGCCGCCGGTCAGGATGAGACCCGTCTGGTAGATGTCGGCCGTCACGTCGGGCTTCGACTCTTCGATGGCGCGGCGCGCGCCGGCCACGATCTCCGAGACTATCGGCTCCAGGGCCTCGCACACCTCCGCGGCCTCGATCTCGACGGCCTTCGCCAGCCCGTCGGTCACCTGCTTGCCGACGATCTCCATCCGCCCCTCGCTGTCCGGGGCGACGGTGCCCAACTGCTTCTTCACGTTCTCGGCCGTCCGCTCGCCGAGCTGCATCTCGTACTTCGCGCGGACGTAGTCGCAGATGGCCTGATCCATCGCGTTGCCGGCCGCGGGCAGGCTGTGCGAGGAGACGACCGCGCCCGAGGCGATGATGGCGACGTTGGTCGTGCCGCCGCCGATGTCGACGACCAGGTGCGCGCGCTCGTCCTCCTGCCTGAGCCCCGCGCCGAGCCCGGCGCACAGCCCCTCGTCCACCAGGTCGACGCGCGCCGCCTTGGCGTCGCGCGCCGCGTCGCGCACCGAGCGCTGCTCGAGCGTCGTCGACGAGCCGGGCACGCCGATGACGACGTGGCTGCGGCGGTGGCTGCCGCCGTTGACGCGGGCCATGAAGGCTTTGAGCATCTTCTCGACCGCGTCGAAGTTCTCGATGGTGCCGCCGCGGACGGGGCGGAAGACCTCGACGTCCTTGGGCTCGCGGCCGAGCATCTTGTAGGCTTCCGCGCCCACCTCCAGAACCTCGCCCGTGTACTTGTGGATGGCGACGGCCGAGGGCTCGTTGAGGACGACGCCGCGGCCGGGCGCGTAGATCAGAGTGTTGACTGTGCCGAGATCAATCGCCAGGTCGTCCGTAAAGATACTGCTCAGGATGTTCATAACTCCCCCACTTGCTCTCAATGCTTCTGTTGTGGACATTCTTCGCCGAGGTCAACTGAGGTTGGGCAAGTCGCGTTCCACTAAAACACATTCGGATATACGCCGCTTTTCCATAAACCGCCCGCCGCCCGCCGTTTCGTTTCCAGACGAACCCCCGCGCGGAACCCGCCCGCCGCGCGCGGAAGGCGCACGGAAACGAAACGGCGAATCGAGCGATTGAGTCATCGGCTCATTGATTCAATTAATAAACGAATCAACGAGCCGATGAAGCGTCGACTCAATCGCTCAATTCGTCGCTCAGCCTGACGTCGCTGACGATTTCGTAGAGGGAGGGGGCGTCGGCGCGGGAGACCTGTTTGGTCTGCGGGACTGTCCGGACGCGGACGGTGAGGACGCTCATGCGGCGGCGGACGATTATCTCGTCGCCCTCGCGCACGTTGCGCGAGGAGCGCGCCGCCGCGCCGTTGACGGAGACGGCCCCGGCCTCGCACAACTCCTGCGCGACCGTGCGGCGCGGGACGAGGCGGCTGGCTCGGAGGAACTGGTCGAGACGCATGTTTAAGGGTAAATAGAAAATGGTAAATGGCGAATGGGGATTCGGCCCCTCCATTCACCATTTACCATTCACCGCTCGCCGAGCGTTTACTGCTTCTTGCCGTCGTCCTTCTTGGCGGGGGCGGCCGGCGTCGAGCCGGCGGCGGCGGCCGTCTCCTGCTTGTCCCTGTCGAGGACTGGCTGGATGATCGCCTTGTAGTTCTCGGCGGGCTTGATGTAAGCCTCCTTGCGGAGCGTGCGGAGGTACTTCTCGCGCTCCTTCTCGGCGCGCTCCTGCGTCATCATGCCGCGGACGAAGTTCTCCTTGAAGGAGTCGTCGCGCTCGTTGACGCGCAGGATCATGTAGCCGTCGTCGGCCTTGACGGGGTCGCTGACGCCGCCCACCTTCAGGTTCTTGACCGCGCCGGAGATGGTGTCCGACAGCTCCGAGAGGATGAACCAGCGCGCCTTGCCGTCGGCGTCGGCCAGCACGCCCTTGAACTTCTTGGTCGGCTCGTGCTCGGAGTTCTTCTCGACCAGCTCCTCGAAGCTCGCGCCGGAGCGCGCGCGCGCGGCCAGGTCGGCGGCCTTCGCCTTGACGTCGGTCTCGGTGCGCCCGGCGAGGCTCAGGAACAGCTCGGAGAGCGTGACGCTGACGAACTTCTCGCGGTTGGCGTTGTAGTAGTCGCGCAGCTCCTTCTCGGTCAGGCCGTAGTAGACCTTGGCGTCGACCTCGCGCTGGAGCACGGCCTGGCGCATGAACTGGCGGCGCAGCGTCTCCTTGATGTCGGAGAGGCTCAGCCCCTCGCGCCGCATCGTCTCCTCCAACTGCTCTAGGGTCGCGATGTCCGACTGCTTGGCGACGCGCAACACCTCGCGGTTGACCTCGGCCTCGACCTCCTCGGGCATGCGCGGCATGTCCTTGCCCTTCTGGACGAGCAGCGCCTCGTTGATGAGGTTGAGGATGATCTCGGGCCGCCGCTTGTCCAGCTCGGCCTGCGCCTGCTCGGGCGTCATCCCGCGCTGCTTGACGAGCACCTCGCGGAACTCGGCGTTCTCGCGGTTGAGCTGCGAGAGCATGATGACGTAGTTGTCGACCTGCGCGACGGGCTCGTCGAGGACGACGGGCGGAGCCTCCTCCTGCGCGCGCGCGGGCGCGGCGGCCGCGAAGGCGAGCAGCAGCGCCGCGAGGGCGAGCGAGGCGCGCGCCGTGATGTTTTTCGATTGCACAGTTATCACTCCTCTAACCTTTAAAGCTTCGGGGCGGACGCGGCGGCCGCGTCTTCGGTGTTCGAACCCAGGATGTTCTGGCCGGGGTTGTCTAACGGTCGGGCGCTCGCGGTCGGGAATCACAGCACCGTGCGAAGTCGCGTATTCTAACCCCCGGCGCGGATTTCCAGCAACACGCGGCGCGCCGTCTCGATGAGACGGCCGGCAGACGCCTCGACCTTGAGCACCCCGCTCGGGCTGAAGCTCGCGCCGTCGCCCCTGCCCACGAGCGCCAGGAGTTTCTCGGGCGAGACGCGCGCCGTCTCCTTGAGCTTGAAGGCCAGCCCCGCGGGCGTGCGGTCGACGGCGACGACCCCCGTCTCCTCGGCCGCGCGGCGCAGGCGCGCGTAATCGAACAGGCGCTCGACCGACTCGGGCGGGCGGCCGTAGCGGTCTTCGGTCTCGCGCCGGATGACGTCGAGCGCCTCGTCGTCGCGCGCCGAGGCGATGCGCTTGTAGGTGCGGAGCCTCTGCCCCATGTCGGAGACGTAGTCCTCGGGGATCGAGACGTCGACGCCGAGGTTGATCGAGACCGAGGTCTCGTCCTCGACCTGCTCGCCCCGCAGCTCGGCCACCGTCCGCTCAAGCATCTGCGTGTAAAGATCGAAGCCGAGGGCGTCCATGTGCCCCGACTGCTCGCCGCCCAGGAGGTTCCCCGCCCCGCGCAGCTCAAGGTCTAAGGCCGCGACGCGGAACCCCGCGCCCAGGTCCGAAAACTCGCGGATGGCTGCGAGCCGGCGGCGGGCGATGGCGGTCAGCTCCGCCTCCGAGGGTATCAATAAATAGGCGTAAGCGCGGCGGTTGGAACGCCCGACGCGCCCGCGCAGTTGATACAGTTGCGCCAGCCCGTAGTGATCGGCACGGTTTATGATGATGGTGTTGGCGCGCGGGATGTCTATGCCGTTCTCGATAATCGTGGTGGCGACGAGGACGTCGTGCTTGAAGTCGACGAAATCGAGCATCACCTGCTCCATCTCCTTCTCGTTCATCTGCCCGTGCGCCACCGTCACGCGGGCGGCGGGCACGAGCCGTTTGACGAGCGCCGCCACCGTGTCGATCGTCTCCACGCGGTTGTGGATGAAGAAGACCTGCCCGCCGCGCCCCAGCTCCAGCTCTATCGCCGACTTGATGACCGACTCGGAGAACTGCACGACCTGCGTCTGGATGGCGAGGCGGTCGCGCGGCGGCGTCTCGATGACCGACATGTCGCGCAAGCCCATCAGGGACATGTTGAGCGTGCGCGGGATGGGCGTTGCCGAGAGCGTCAGGACGTCGACGCGCTTCTTCAACTGCTTGAGGCGCTCCTTGTGCGCGACGCCGAAGCGCTGCTCCTCGTCGACGACGACGAGGCCGAGGTCGCGGAAGGCGATGTCTTTCGAGAGGACGCGGTGCGTGCCGATGATGACGTCGATGTCGCCCGACTCGACCCTCTTGACTATCTCCTTCTGCTCCTTCGGCGAGCGGAAGCGCGAGATGAGTTCGATGGTGACGGGGAAGGCGGCGAAGCGGGCGCGGAAGGTCTCGAAGTGCTGGTAGGCCAGGACGGTCGTCGGCGCGAGCACCGTCACCTGCTTCGAGTCCATGACGGCCTTGAAGGCGGCGCGCATGGCGACCTCGGTCTTGCCGTAGCCGACGTCGCCGCAGAGCAGCCTGTCCATGGGGGTGACGCCCTCCATGTC
>DASVSK010000550.1:0-5336 GCA_036388135.1 Pyrinomonadaceae bacterium
CACGTGCTGGCCCTGACGGTGCATCACCTCGTGGCCGACCTGCGTTCGCTGGTCGTCGTCTTCGACGAGCTGACCAGTCTTTACCTCGGCCACGCGTCGGGCGCGGCCCCCGAACTCAAGCCGCCGCCCGCGCTCTACAGCGACTACGTGGCGTGGGAGAGCGCGCGGCTCGGCGGGGCCGAAGGCGAGCGTTTGTGGGACTACTGGCGGGAGACGCTGGCCGCGCCGCTGGCGACCCTCGACCTGCCGACCGACAGGCCGCGGCCGCCGGTGCAGACGTACCGCGGCGCGTCGAAAGCTTTGAGCCTGGGCCCCGAGCTGACGGGGCGGCTCCAGAGCCTTGCGCGCTCCACCGGGTCGAGCCTGTTCGTCCTGCTCCTCACGGCTTTTAAAGTCATGCTGCACAGGTACACGGGGCAGACCGACATCCTCGTGGGCTGTCCCGTGGCCGGCCGCAACGTGCCGGGGACGGAAGACCTCGTCGGCTACTTCGTCAACCCGCTGGCGCTGCGCACGGACGCCTCCGGCGACCCGGGTTTCCGGCAGATGTTGGAGCGCGTGCGGCGCGCGACCCTCGGGGCGCTCGAACACCGTGAGTACCCGTTCCCGCTGCTGGCCGGGCGTCTGAATCTCGCGCGGGACCCGAGCCGCAACCCCCTCTTCCAGGTGATGTTCGCGCTCCAGAAGGCGCAGCCGTCGGCGGGTGAATCGCTGTCTGCCTTCGCGCTCGGCGAGACCGGGGCGGCGGTACGGTTCGGCGACCTGACCTTCCGCTCGCTGAGCCTCACCGAGAGGCAGGTGCCGTTCGACCTGATGCTCATGGTGGCCGAGGGCGAGGCCGACCTCAGCGCCTCGCTACAATTCAACCGCGACTTGTTCGACGACGAGACGGCCGGGCGCATACTCGAACAGTTCGGCACGCTCCTCAGCGCCGCCGTCGCCGACCCCGAGCGGGCGGTCAGCGGCCTCGACCTGCTGACGCCTTCGGAGCGCCGCCGGCTCCTCTCCGAGTGGAACGCGACCGGGGCCGAGTTCGAGCGCGACCGCCTCGTCCACGAGCTGTTCGAGGCGCAGGCCGAGCGCACCCCCGACGCGGTCGCGCTCGTCGCGGAAGACGACACGCTCACTTACGCCGCGCTCGAGTCGCGTGCCAACAGGCTGGCCCGGCACCTTCGGCGCGCGGGCGTCGCGCCGGGCAGCGTCGTCGGCATACACGTCGAGCGGTCGTCGAGCCTCGCGGTCGCCATCCTCGGCGTCCTGAAGGCGGGTGCGGCGTACCTGCCCCTCGACCCTTCGCACCCGGCCGAGCGCCTCGGGCTGATTTTAGAGAACGCGCGCGTCCCGCTGGTCATCACCAGCGAGCGGCTGCACGCCGGCCTCGACGGCTTCGGCGCGAGACTGCTGCCGCTCGACGCCGAGTGGGACGACATCTCCCGCGAGAGCGACGAGAGGCTCCCGAGACTCGCCCACCCCGAGCAGAGCGCCTACCTGCTTTACACGTCGGGCTCGACGGGTCGGCCGAAGGGCGTGGCCGTCCCGCACCGCGCGGTCGTCAACTTCCTGACCTCGATGGCGCGTGAGCCGGGGCTGACGGCCGAAGACGTCTTCGTATCCGTCACCACCGCCTCGTTCGACATCTTCGGCCTTGAGCTTTACCTCCCGCTGATGATGGGCGCGCGCCTGATTCTCCCCTCGCAGGAGACCACCGCGGACGGCGCGTTGCTCCTGCGCACGCTGAAGGAGCACCGCGCCACGGCCATGCAGGCGACGCCGGCCACCTGGCGGCTCCTGCTCGCGGCCGGCTGGGAGGGCGGGCCCGAGTTCAAGCTGCTCTGCGGCGGCGAGGCGCTCGACGGCAGCCTCGCGAAGGAGCTGGTAGCGCGCGCCCCTTCGGTCTGGAACCTCTACGGGCCGACGGAGACCACCATCTGGTCGGCGACCCGCAAAGTGTCCGCCGAAGACGCGGGGGGCGGCTACGTCCCCGTCGGGCGGCCCATCGCCAACACCACCCTGTACGTCCTCGACGCGCGGCTCCGGCCCGCGCCGACGGGCGCGGCGGGCGAGCTTTTCATCGGCGGCGACGGCCTCGCCCAAGGCTACTGGGAACTGCCCGGGCTGACGGCCGAGAAGTTCGTGCCCGACCATCTGGGCGGGCGGCCGGGCGCGCGCCTTTACCGGACGGGGGATTTGGCGCGCTGGCGTGCCGACGGCACTCTTGAGTTCCTGGGCCGGCTCGACAACCAGGTCAAGGTGCGCGGCTTCCGCGTCGAGCTGGGCGAGGTCGAGGCCGCGCTCGCGCGCCACCCGCGCGTGGGTGAGGCGGCGGTCTCGGTGGCCGGCGACGGCGCGCGGCGGCGGCTCGTCGCCTACGTCGTGCCGCGCGGCGGCGGAAGCGCTCTTGTCGGCGAAGGAGACGAAGGCGGCGAAGGCGGCGGGGACGTCGAAGGCGTCGGCAACGACGAGTTGCGGCGGTTCCTCTCAGAGCGCCTGCCGGAGCACATGGTGCCTTCGCTGTTCGTGCGGCTCGGGCGGCTGCCGCTGACGCCGAACGGCAAACTCGACCGCAAGGCGCTGCCGGAGCCGACGGCCGCGGAGACGAGCGAGGAGTTCGTCGAGCCGCGCACGGCGGCCGAGCGGATGGTCGCCGGCGTCTGGCGCGAGGTGCTCGGCGCGGAGCGCGTCGGCCTGCGCGACAACTTCTTCGAGCTGGGCGGCCACTCTCTCCTCGCCACGCGCGTCATCTCCCACGTCCGCGAAATCTTCAGCGTGGAGCTGCCCCTGCGCAGCCTCTTCGAGTCGCCCACCGTCGACACCCTGGTCGAGGCCCTGCACCGGGCCGGCGGCCGCGAGGTCGTCGACGAGATAGCGCAAACGTATCTTGAGATAGAGCAGCTCTCCGAAGAGGAAGTGAGGTCGGTGCTGCTCGGCGAGTCCGTCGCCGAGTAACGCCGTCCGCCGCAAACCCCCGTCAACCCGTCACGCGCGACTTCGCGCAAGCCCCGGGAACCAATCCCGCGAATCATTCTCAAAGCGCCGGCGCGGCCGCCCGGGCCGCCGCGCCCTAAAACATCAGACAGTAAGGAAGGTATCTGCCATGCGAACCAGCGACAACCTCGACTGCGTCATCATCGGCCACAACGACATGGACTTCCGTGAAGTGTGCGAGGAGATCAGCAAGATCGGGAAGCACTCGGGGGCCTACAACGACCTCAAGGCGAACTCCGTCCTCGTCGGCGGCGAGAGGATCACCTACATGGAGCTTCTCAACCGGACGATACGCGAGGCGACCGGCACAGACCCCGGCCTCTACGCCACCGAGCTGCCGCACCTGGGGAGCGCCTACCTGGCGAGCTTCATGCGCAGGCGCGGCCTCGGCGTCGAGGTCGTGAACTCGTTCAACCAGGAGCGCGAGCGGCTCAAGGGGCTGCTGGCGCAGTCGCCTAGGGCCGTGGCGATCACCACCACGCTCTACGTCGATTACGCGCCCATCGTCGACGTCGTCAACTTCGTCAGGCGGCACAACCCGCGGACGAAGATCATCGTCGGCGGGCCGCACGTCTTCAGCATCTGCTCGGACCGCGACGAGGCGACGCAGGACTACATCTTCCAGGAGATCGGGGCCGACATCTACATCTTCGACTCGCAGGGCGAGCTGACGCTCTCGAAGGTGCTCGCGGAGCTGCGCGACGCGGAGGGGACGCCCGACCTGAGCGGCATCCCGAACCTGACCTACACGCACGACAACCTCGCGTTCGAGCGAACGCCGCGCGTCGTCGAAGACAACGACATGGACGAGAACGCCGTCGACTGGAGCACCTTCGACCCCGGCTACTACGCGCCGACCGCGCAGTTGCGCACGGCGCGGAGCTGCGCCTTCAAGTGCGCATTCTGCCGCTACCCGGCCTTCGCCGGCTCGCTCAACCTGACGAGCATCGAGGTCGTCGAGCGCGAGCTGCGACAGCTCCACGCCGCGGGCGTCAAGAACGTCGTCTTCATCGACGACACCTTCAACGTCCCGCTGCCGCGCTTCAAGGAGCTGTGCCGGATGATGATCCGGAACCGCTTCGACTTCAACTGGTTCTCCTTCTTCCGGTGCGCCAACGCCGACGACGAGTCGTTCGACCTGATGGCCGAGAGCGGCTGCAAGGGCGTCTTCCTCGGCATCGAGTCGGGCGACGCGCGCATCCTGAAGAACATGAACAAGTTCGCCGACCCCGGCCGGTACAGCTACGGCATCGCCCGGCTGAAGGAGCGCGGCATCCTCACCTTCGCCACCATCATCGTCGGCTACCCCGGCGAGAACGAGGAGTCGATACGCAACACCACGAACTTCCTCCTGGAGACCTGCCCGACCTACTACCGCCTGGAGCTCTACTACCACTACACGAACGTGCCCATCCACGAACACGCGGAGAAGTACGGCATCCGCGGCTCGGGCTATAGCTGGAAGCACAACTCGATGGACTGGCGCGAGGCCGCCCAGCACTTGCAGCGGATGTACAGGACCATCGAGGGGCCGCGCATCCTCCCCGGCTACATGTTCGACTTCTGGTCCATCCCGTACCTGATGGGGAAGGGGCTCACGCTGGAGCAGATCGAGGGGTTCGTCGCCGAGGCGCAGGGGATACTGGTTCAGGGCTTCGACGAGAGCGCCGCCCCGGACACGGCGCGGCACGAGGAGCGCATGCGCGCCCTCTTCCGCGCCCCCGCGCTGGCCGCGGTCTAACCACTCGAAGCGGCCGACGCCCCCCGTGCTTTGACAAACGCGGGCGGGGCCTTGAAAATGCGTACACCTGAAGGACGGTAGTCTACCCACTCATGCCCCGACTACCGGGTATCTAAAAACGAAAACGACGGAGGCCCGCTGCTGCACCCCGAGCGGCCCCGGACAGGGAAGGAACAGGCGAAAGATGAAAGAGCGAGCCACGTTTTTCTTACTAGCTCTCGGCCTCTGCGCGTCCTTTGTCGGGGCCGCCGCCGCGCGCGCGCAGCAGCCCGCGCCGCCGGCCGCGCAGGCGGGCGAGGCCAGGCCCGCGCAGGCGCGCGTCCTCGGCGAGGTGACGGCGCTCGACGCCTCCGCGCGTCGGCTCACGCTGAAGACGGGCGACGGCAAGAGCGTCGCCGTCAGGTACGACGACAAGACGCTCTTCCGCCGCGTCCCGGCCGGCGAGACGACGCTCGACAAGGCGGTCGTCATCGTGGCGGCCGAGGTCGGCGTCGGCGACCGCGTCATCGCGCGCGGGTCGGAGTCGGCCGACGCGCTGCTCGCGCGCTCGGTCGTCGTCGTCAGCCAGGCCGACATCGCGCAGAAGCGGCAGCGCGAGCGCGAGGAGTGG
>DASVSK010000551.1:0-3687 GCA_036388135.1 Pyrinomonadaceae bacterium
CTGCACACGGGGAAGAAGATAGAGGTGCCGTTCGAGCAGTTGGTCGTCTTCTCGACGAACCTCGACGAGAAGGACTTGGTCGACGAGGCGTTCCTGCGACGCATGGGCTACCGCGCGCGGGTCGAGCCGCCGACGCCCGGCGCGTACGTCGAGATTTTCAAGCGCGCCGCCTACACGCGGGGCCTCCGCGTCGAGCAGCACTGCCTCGACCACCTGCTCAACAACTACATGCTCGAACACCGGCAGATGAAGGCGTGCGAGCCGCGCGACCTGCTCGACCGCATGACCGACCTCTGCGTCTTCGAGGGGCGCACGCCCGAGGTGAGCGTCCGGCTCATCGACGCCGCCTGGCGCAACTACTTCGGCACCTCGCACGGCTTCGCCGCGCAGGAGCAGACACGCAAGCACACGGGGGAACTGGCCGATGCGAACCCACTCCAAATCTGAACGCGACGCCGCCCGGCGCGTCTCGCCGCTGAAGAGGCTCACGCTGCTCGTCGTCTTCGCGCTGTCGTTCTGCGCGCAGGCGTCGGCCGACCAGTTGCGGCTGGCCGACGGGACGTTGATGGAGGTGGACGAAGCCTGGGAGGACTCGCAGGGCGTGTGGTACAGGCGCGACGGCGTGACCCACTGGGTCGAGCGCTCGCGCGTCAAAGAGGTCGTGAAGGGCGCGGCCGCTTCAAAGAAGGAGAAGGCCGAGGGCGCGGCCGCGAAGGGCTCGAAGGAGACGAGGGCGGCGGGCGTCGCGTCTGACGTCGGCGCGCCGGTCGGCAACGCCGCAGGCGTCGAAGGGCAGAAGGCGGAAGAGTCTCAGGCGGTGTGGATTCACCTCGTCGGCGGGGCGAAGATGGAGGTTGACGAGGCGAGCGAGGGCGCGGAGGGCGTCTGGTTCAAGCGCGGCAACATCTCGACCTTCATCGAGCGCGCGCGCATCGACCGCGTCGAGCGCGAGCGCGTCAGGCCGGAGGAGGTCGCCGCCACGGCCGCGGGCGGCGCGCCCCGCAGGCGCGAGCGGCGCTGGACGACGGGCAGCGCCCGGCTCGACGCCATCATCCGGCAGAACGGCGCGCGCCACGGCGTCGACCCCTACCTCGTCTTCTGCGTGATGGAGCAGGAGTCGCACTTCAGCTCGAAGGCGGTGAGCCCCGCCGGCGCGCGCGGCCTGATGCAGCTCATGCCGGGGACGGCGGCGCGCTTCGGCGTGCGCAACCCGCACGACCCGGCGCAGAACGTCTCGGGCGGCACGCGCTACCTGAAGGAGCTTATGCGCCGCTTCAAAGGCAACGTCACGCTCGTGCTCGCGGGCTACAACGCCGGCGAGGGCAACGTCATGCGCTACGGCTACCGCGTGCCCCCCTTCCGCGAGACGCGCGACTACGTCCGCCGCGTCGGCGGCCGGTACGCCGGGGGCGAGTAGTCAGTAGTCAGTAGCCAGTAGTCAGTAGGCGCAGGCGACCGACCGTGCTTGTTCGGCGCAAACCTGCCGAGGTCAACACAAGGACGTTAGACCGCCCGAGCCTGCTGACTACTGACTACTGACTACTGTCTACTGACTACTGGCTACTGCCTGCCGCCTACTGGAATTCCTTCCCGGTTGCGCCTGTCTAGGGACTGAGGTGTGCTGATGTTGAAGACGTGTTTGATGAGTTTCGTGTTGGCCTTCGCTGCGGCGGCGGCGGTTCCGGCGCGGGCGCAGGAGCCGGGCCGGGGCGGGGCCGCTTCGACGACGTTGACGAACGCCGCGGTGTTGAAGCTGGTGCGCGCGGGCTTCAAGGAGAAGACGCTCGTCGCCATCATCAACACGCGCCCGGTCAGCTTCGACCTGTCGCCCGACAGGCTCATCGAGTTGAAGAAGGGCGGCGTGCCCGAGCGCGTCATCCTGGCGATGATAGCGCGCGCCGAGTCGGTCGATTTCGCGGGCGCGGGCTGGGACGACGACGAGATGCCGCTCGACGGCTTCGAGGGCGCGCGGGGTCGGCAGGGCGCTCAGGGCGCTCCGGGGCCAGACCCCGGCGGGGTGAACATCTTCGGCTCGGCCGGCGGGTCGAGCGGGCGCACGCGCTCGCGCGAGGGCAGCGGCGGCGGCGACTCGGACACTTTGACGACGGGCAGCGCCTCGGTGCGCATCATCAGGCCGCCGGCCGAGGCGGGCGGCGCGGCGCAGTCGAAGCTTGAGCGCACGCCGACGCTGACGAACGACTCGGTGGTCGAGCTGGTCGAGGCGGGCTTCTCCGAGGGCACCATCGTCCGGCGCATCGAGCAGTCGCCGGTCGAGTTCGACCTCTCGCCCGCGAAGCTCGCCGAGCTGCGCAAGCGCCGCGTGGGCGAGCCCGTCATCAACGCCATGCGCGCCGCGATGGGCGAGGACGCCCGGGAGCCCGCGCGCCCCGGGAAGTGAGCCGATGAGAGCGCACTACCCCGGACGATGCGGAAACACGAAGCGCGCGCCGGTGGCGTGGCGCGCGCGCGCTCTCATCGCGGCCTGCCTGCTCGCGGGGCTCTTGAATGTCCCTCCGGCTCACACGCAGAGCCAGACGCGGCCGCGGGTGGCAGAGGCCGCGCCGCAGTCGCAGGCCGGGCGGGCGGAGAAGCAGGCCGAGGAGGAGATAGACGAGGACGAGGTCGTCCGCATCAACGCCTCGGAGGTGCTGCTGCCGGTGACGGTGCGCGACGCCTCCGGCGCGCTCGTCACAGACCTCGGGCGCGAAGACTTCAAGGTCTTCGAGGACGGGAGCGAGCAGCCGCTGCGCGACATCTCGCTCCGGCAGGTGCCGGTCGACGTGGCGCTTCTGGTGGACGCGTCGTCTTCGGTCGCCGAGAGCTTCGAGGACTTCCGCCGCGCGGCCGAGGAGTTCGCGGGGCGCGTCGGCGCGGACGACCGCTTCTGCCTCGTCAAGTTCGACGACCGCGTCGAGCTTCTGCTCGACTGGTCGAAGAGTCGCCTGCAACTGCGCCGCGCGCTCGCGCGGCTGACGACCGGCGTCTTCACGCGCTTCAACGACGCGCTGCTGCTCTCGGCGCGCGAGCAGTTCCGGCGTGGCGAGCGCCGCCGCGCGCTCGTCTTCCTGAGCGACGGCATCGACAGCAACCGCGGCGCGGCGACGGCCGAGGCGGCGCGGCGCGCGCTGCTCGAAACGCAGGTCACCGTCTACGGCATCGCCAACACCGAGATAGAGCGCGCGCGCAAGCGCTCGGAGCTGGACAACCTGCTCCACGGCAACGACTCTTCCGTGCGCTTCAACCAGCTCCGCATCGGCGACCTGCGCGAGTCCCTGCGCGTGCTCGACCTGAGCGAGCGCAACCTCGAAGCTCTGACGCGCTCGACCGGCGGCCGGCTCTACAGGCCGCAGAGCTTCCGCTCGCTCGAACGCGTCTACGCCGAAATAGCCGACGAGCTGCGCCACCAGTACGCGCTCTACTACACGCCGACGAACCCCGCGCGCGACGGCCGCTTCCGCCGCGTCCGCGTCGAGGTCGCCGGCCGCGGCTACGAAGTCTCCACGCGCGTCGGCTACTACGCGCCGGGGAGGAGCAGTAGACAGTAGACAGTAGTCAGAGCCTGTTTGAAAACTCATTTCGGCGCGAGCCGGCGTAGCATCAGCCGGATCATCGCTATGTAGACGAGCGCCTCGCTCGTCTCCGTCAACCGCTCGTAGTCTTTGCTCAAGCGGCGCGACCGCGACAGCC
>DASVSK010000552.1:0-2663 GCA_036388135.1 Pyrinomonadaceae bacterium
CAGCGGTAGCGCCGCCACGTCTCCGGGTCGTAGAGGTCGACGGCGAGCGGGCGCAGGGAGGCGTCGAGGAAGCGCGCCTGCCCCGCGTGCGGGAGCAGTTGGAAGATGGAGGGCGCGGTCATCACGTCCTCGCGCGAGAGCTTGTTGAGGAGGTGGACGCGGCGGCGCAGGCCCTCGGTCACCGAGTAGCCTTCGAGCAGCACGGCCAGCGCCTCCATCGAGCCGCCGTTCGGCGTGCCGAACATAAAAATCTTGCTGACGAAGCTCGCGCCCGACCATTGCGGCCGCGGCTCCTCGCCCGCCGCGGGCAGGTCCTGGTCGCCGTACATCGCGGCGTAGCGCGCGACGAGCCCACCCATCGAGTGCGCGACGACGTTGAAGCGCAGGTCGGGCCGCCCGAGCCTGAGCTTCAGCGCCTCGACCCGCCTGACGAGCAGGCGCGCCGACTCGACGTTGTCGCGCCGCCAGTCGTAGGGGAAGACGTAGAAGGTGTCCCGGTCGCCGCCCTCCGGCGGGTCGTCCCAACGGCCCTCGCGGTAGCCGCCGTAGTCTTCGAGCGCGCGCAGGAGGTGGTGGTAGACGTAGACCTCGGGCGCGATCCTGGCGAGGCGCGCCGCCTCGACGATGCGCGCCGCGACCAGGTCGTCGCGGTTGCCCGCGAGGTCGGGCGTCGTCGGCAGCGAGAGCCCGTCGACGTCCGAGCGGAAGACGCTCGGCCAGACGACCTCGCCCGTCCGGCCGTTGACCATGCTTGAGCCGAGGATGCCGGGGATGACGATGACGGGGCGCTTGCCCTTCCGCTCGCGCGCGCCCGCGAAGATGCGCCCGAGGTCGGGCGTCCGCCGCGCGCCGCACGCCAGGTTGCCCGCCGCCAAGGCGGCGAGCAGGGCGACAACCGACAGTTGACGCGTGACGAGCAGGGCGGTTTTCATCTTGTCACCCGTCACCCGCCGCTTCCTGTTTCCTGTTGATGAGGCTGGCGACGAAGCCCGCGCCGAAGCCGTTGTCGATGTTGACGACCGTGACGTTCGAGGAGCAGGAGTTGAGCATCCCGAGCAGCGCCGCCGCGCCGCCGAAGGACGCGCCGTAGCCGACACTCGTCGGGACGGCGATGACGGGCACGCTCACCAGCCCGCCGACGACCGAGGGGAGCGCGCCCTCCATCCCCGCCGCGACGACGAGGACGCGCGCCGCGCGCAGGCGCTCGCGCTCGGACATGATGCGGTGGATGCCGGCGACGCCCGCGTCCCAGATGCGCTCGACGCGGTTGCCCATCGCCTCGGCGGTGAGCGCGGCCTCCTCGGCGACGGGGATGTCGGAGGTGCCCGCGGTGACGACCATGACTGTCCCTGCGCCGCGCTCGGTGCGGTCGCGCACGACGCGAATCATCCGCGCCGAAGGGTGCCACTCGGCCTCGGTGCAGACGTTGCGGACTTCGCCGAAGGTGCCCTCGTCGGTGCGTGTCACCAAAAGGTTCGGCGCGCGGCGCGCGAGCGCATCGACTATCTCGACGACCTGCGCGCGCGTCTTCCCCGCCCCGAAGACGACCTCGGGGAAGCCCTGCCGCGCGGCCCTCGCGTGGTCGACGCGCGTGTGCCCCAGGTCTTCGAAGTGCAGGTTGGAGACGCGCCGCGCCGCCTCCGCCTCGTCCAGCTCGCCCCGCTTGAAGGCGCGCAACAGGCTTTCCAGTTCCTTTAAGTCCATCGCTTTATGTGCCGCAGGCGGCCGGCCTCCGGCTTTCAGCCAGAGTCTAGCATCCCCGCGCGGGCAGTCCGAAGCACGCACGCTTGCGCGCGCCGGGCGCGGCGCTTAAGATTCGCGTTGACGTAACAGGTCGAAGACGACGGGTGGCGGGCGGGGGCGGCGAGGGCCGCCCGGGCCGTCACCCGTCGCACGTGAAATCCTGATGGAACTGACGGTCGCAGTCACGGGGGCCTCCGGCTCAATCTACGCGCACCGCACGCTCGTCCACATGGCGGCGAGCGGGGCGGTCGAGCGCGTCAACCTCATCATGTCCGCGTCGGCGCTCGTCGTGGCGCGGGTCGAGATGGGTGTGAAGATAGAGCCGGGCGACGCGCGCGCCGTCAACGAGTGGGTGGGGCTCCCCGCGGACTCGAAGCTGATACAGTTCCAGCGGCTCGACAACATGGCGGCGAAGCCCTCCTCGGGCTCGCACCCGCAGGCCGGCATGGTCGTCGTGCCGTGCTCGATGGGGACGCTCGGGGCCATCGCCTCGGGCGCGGTGACGAACCTCATCCACCGCGCGGCCGACGTGACGCTGAAGGAGGGGCGGCGTCTCGTCCTCGTCGTCCGCGAGACGCCCTACAACACCATCCACATCGAGAACATGCTCCGCCTGGCGCACGCGGGCGCGCGCCTGATGCCCGCCAGCCCCGGCTTCTACCACCGCCCGCAGACCATCGAGCAGCTCGTCGACCACCTGGTCTTCCGCCTCCTCGACCAGTTCGGCATCCCGCACCCGACGGGCACGCGCTGGAAAGGAGAAACCCCGGAGGGGTAGTCAGTAGTCAGAGCCTGTTTGAAAACTCATTTCGGCGCGAGCCGGCGTAGCATCAGCCGGATCATCGCTATGTAGACGAGCGCCTCGCTCGTCTCCGTCAACCGCTCGTAGTCTTTGCTCAAGCGGCGCGACCGCGACAGCC
>DASVSK010000553.1:0-2880 GCA_036388135.1 Pyrinomonadaceae bacterium
AGGTAGGTCTGGACGTTCGTCAGCGGGCGGCCGATGGGGACGGTGTGTGCAAGCTCGCCGACGCCCGCGACCTCCTCGAAGGTGGCGAAGGTCGTCGTCTCCGTCGGGCCGTAGACGTGCAGCAGCCGCCCCGGCCGCCCCTTCTCCAGAACCTCCCCGACCCATTTCGGATCGACCGCCTCGCCGCCGAAGAGAAGATGCCGCAGCCCCCGGAAGGCCGCCGGGCATTCGCCCGCCATGTGGTTGAAGAGCGCCGTCGTCAGGAACAGAGTGGTGACGCCGTGCTCTTCGAGCTGCGCGGCGAACTCGATGGGCGAGAGCGCCACGTCCTTGTCGATGATGACGAGGCGCGCGCCCGACAGCAGCGCGCCCCATATCTCGAAGGTGGCGGCGTCGAAGGAGGCGTTCGATACCTGCGCCACCACGTCCGACTCTTCGAGCCTAACGTAGTTCGTGCCGCGGACGAGGTTGTGGACGGCCCTGTGCGGGACGGCGACGCCCTTCGGCCGCCCCGTCGAGCCGGACGTATAGATGACGTAGGCGAGGTTCTCCGCCCCGGCCGCGCGCGCCCCGCCCTCCTCCACGCCTACGCCTTCGGACGCGTCCGACTCGGCATCGAGGAAGACGGTGTAGCCCCAGTATTCGGAAAACTTTTCCGAGAGGCGCGACTGCGTGAGCAGGACGTGCGCCTTCGCGTCGTCGAGCATGAACGAGAGCCGCTCAAGCGGGTGCGACGGGTCGAGCGGGACGTAGGCCCCGCCTGCCTTGAGGACGCCGAGCAGCCCGACGACCATCTCGGCCGAACGCTCCGCGCACACGCCGACCAGCACCCCCGGCCCGACGCCCAACGCCCGCAGGCGGCGCGCGAGCCGGTCGGCGCGCTCGTCCAGCTCCGCGTAAGACAGACGCAGGCGGCCGCAGACCACGGCCACGCGCCCGCCGTGGCGGCGCGCCACCTCCTCGAACTCTTCGTGGATGCGGCGGAACTCGCGCTCGCCCCGCGCCTCCTCATTCCAGCCGACGACGACCTGCCGCCGCTCCGCCTCCGTCATCAGCTCAAGCTCCGACAGACGCCGCTCGGGGTGGCGGGTCGCGTCTTCGAGCAGCGTGCGGAAGTATGCGAGCGTGCGGGCGACGGTCGTGGCGTCGAAGATGTCCGTGTTGAAGTCGCAGTCGAGTTGCAGAAGGTCGCGGCGCTCCATCACGTTCAGGCCGCAGTCGAACTTGCTGTGGCCGACCGGCGGCGAAACCCACTCGACCTCCAGGCCGAGCATCGGCGGGACGGCGAGCGGCTCCATGTTGAAGGTGTTGGAGAAGAGCGGGAAGCGGCTCGCGTCGCGCGGGCGGCGCAGCTTCTCGATGAGTGAGAGCGCGGAGAAGTCCGCGTGGTCGTATGCTTCGAGCAGCAGGCCGCGGACCTGCGTCATGAACTCGGCGAAGGTCGGGTCGCCCTCGACACGGCTGCGGACGGGGAGCGGGCGCGTGCAGAAGCCGACGAGCCGCGCCTCGTCGCGCGCCGCGCGCCCCGCGACGGGGATGCCGACGACGACGTCCGACTGCCCCGTCAGGCGGTGGAGCAGCGCGAGGTGTCCCGCCAGCAGCGTCATGAAGAGCGTGCAGCCGTGCCGACGCCCGAGCGCCTTCAGCTCCTCGCAGAGCCGCGCGTCGAAGGTCGCGTGCAGACGCGCGCCGTGATAGGTCTGCGCGGGTGGGCGCGGCCTGTCGCCCGGAAGGTCGGAGTGTGGGGGGGCGTCGGCCAGGCGCGCCAGCCAGAAAGCTTCGTCGGCGGCCCTCTTCTCAAGACTCTCGGGCCGCCGCCGGCGCTCTGCGTAATCGCCGAACTGCAAGGGCGCGTCCGACTCCCATTTGACGCCGCGGCACTCGGCCTCGTAGACGGCGCACACCTCCTCCAGCATCACCCCGACCGACCACCCGTCCGCGACGACGTGATGCGTCGAGAGCACGAACAGGTGTTCTCGCTCGCCCAGCCGGAGGACGTGCGCGCGCAGCAGCGGGGCGACGCCGAGGTCAAACTTCCGGCGGCTCTCCTCCGCGAGCCAGCGCGCCGCTTCGCTTTCACGCTCCGCGGCGGTCGCCCCGCCGCTCAAATCCGTGAGCGGCAGGTCGAGCGGCGGCGGCGCGTGGACGAGCTGCTCTTCGCCGTCGTCGCCGATGCTCGTCCGCAGAGCCTCGTGGCGTGCGACGACCGCGCGGAGGGCCTCGGCGAGCGCCGCCGCGTCGAGCGCGCCGCGGAGCCGAAGGCAGAGCGTTTCGTTATACGCGCGCGAGGCGTCGTCGCTCACCTGCGCCAGCACCCAGAGCTGCTTCTGCGCCTCGGTCGTCGGCACGCGACGGACGACGCGCGGCTGCTGCGGCGGCGGCGCGGCGAGTTCGTAGACGTCGGCGACAGGCGCGGCCGTCGGCTGCTGCCGGTGACGCTCGCGCAGCGCGTCGAGGTGGGGGAGATTTCCGAGCACCGTTTCCGACTCGACCCCGAAGTCTATGAAGCAGGCTATCTCGTCGACGCCGATGTCGCTCAGACTTTGGACGACGGGGGCGCAGGTGTCGGGCGTGCCGACCAGCGCGCTCGTCCGCACGTAGCGCTCGTAGGCGGACGAGAGGAGGTAGTCCATGTCGTCTTCCGACAGCCTCTCGAAATCGATCTGCAAGCCCTGACTCCTGACGAGGTTCTGGAAGAGGTCGAGCGAAGACTTGAGGTAGTCGCAGAAGGGGCGGCGGGCGCGCTCGCGCACGTCGCCCGCGTCGCCGCCGACGAGCGTGTGCAGCAGGACGGTGACGCGGCCGAGCGCGGGGTCGTGGCCGTGCCCGGCCAGCGCGCGGCGGTAGAGGGCGACGTTGCGCGCGAGGTCTTCCACCGTC
>DASVSK010000554.1:0-2215 GCA_036388135.1 Pyrinomonadaceae bacterium
CTCCCGGAAGGAAGCGGGCGCGCAGGAGCGGGCGAAGAACCTGATCGGGGAAGCCCTCCGCGCCTTCGAGGTGCAGGGGGACGCCACGAAGGCGGCCGAGGCCATCACGGAACTGGCCTACTGTTACTGGCGCGAGGGCGAGTTCGACGAGGCGCGCCTGCTGCTCAAAGACGCGCTCGCGCGGCTCGCCGACCAGGACGAGCGCCTGAAGGCCGTCTGCCTCATCCGGTGGGCCATCGTCGAGAAGGAGGCGACCCGCTACAACGACGCGCTACGGCTGTTGACGGAAGCCGCACCCATTGTTGAGTGCGCCGAGGGCGACGACTCACTCCGGGGCAAGTTCCACAACGAGCTGGCGACCGTCTACGAGAACTTGAGCCGGGCGGAGCGGCGGGACGACTACCGCGAGCGCGCGTTCATCGAATACGCAGCCGCCGGCTACCACTTCGAGCAGGCCGGTCACACGCGCTACCACGCCTGCGTCGAGAACAACGTAGGCTTCCTGTTCTTCACCCTCGGCCGCTATACGGAGGCGCACGAGCACCTCGACCGCGCAAGAGACCTCCTCATCGTCGCCAGCGATAACGTACACATCGCGCAGGTGGACGAGACGCGGGCTCGGGTGCTGCTGGCCGAGGGCCGGAACGCCGCCGCCGAACAGGCCGCGGCCGGCGCGGTGAGTTACCTTGAGGGCGGCGGCCGGCGGCACATCCTGGCCGAAGCGCTGACGACCTACGGCGTGGCGCTGGCTCGCAACAGGAAGCGCGATGACGCACGGCGCGCACTGGAGAGCGCCGTCGAGGTGGCGGGGGAGGGCGGAGATGCGGAGGGCGCAGGACAGGCCGCGCTCACGATCATCGAAGAGCTGGGCGACACGCTCACCCCGGCGGACCTGAGCGCCACCTACGCCCGAGCCGCCGACTACCTGGCCCACACGCAGCACCCGACCCTGCTCGCCCGCCTGTGTGCATGCGCTCGGCGCGCCGTTACCACCCTGACCGAAACCGGCCTCGGAGGTGAGAAGACGAAGGAAGGGTTTGGGGCACCGTCCGACTGGAAGGGCTTCTCCTTCTGGAAGGAGGTGCGCCGCTACGAAAGACACCTCATCGAGCGAGCCCTCGCCGACTCCGGCGGCCTGGTGACGAAGGCGGCGAAGCTGCTCGGGTTCAGGCACCACCAGAGCCTCGCCTCCCTGCTGAAAGGTCGCCACAAGGATTTACGGCACGCCCGCTCGCCTGTCGTGCCCCGCAGACGCAGCATCATTCGCGTGCGCGAGCCGCGCAAGGGGGGCAAGTTCGGAGCAGCTAAGAACAAGAGTTCCGTCGCGATCCTTCACGTCGAAGACCACGATTCCGTCGCGCAGGTCGTCCGGGAGGGGTTGGAACTGGAGGGATGGAAGGTCGAGACCTGTGCCAACGGCGCTCAGGCCATCATCAGGCTCCAGGGCGACGCGCCTTACGACCTCCTGATCTTCGACGACGACCTGCCGGTCGTGCGCGGGGTCGAGCTGATACGGCTGGCGCGCTCGCTCCCCCACCGCGCCCGCACGCCGATCATCATGCTCTCGTCGAGTGACGTGGAGGTCGAGGCGGTAGACGCCGGCGCTGACCTCTTCCTGGATAAGCCGGCCAGTTTGCACTCGATAGTGGAGGCGGTGGCGCGCCTGCTCCCGAAGGGAGGGCGCTCGGGTTCGGGGTGATAAAGGGCACTCACCCCGGAATGGCACGGCCTCCCGCGAGAGGAGTGTCCATGCCGCGGGGCCGCCGCGCGATAGGGGAAGCGCGGCGGCCCCAGTTAACATACCTAATTACTAACTTCACATTATAAAGTGCTTGTCATATCCAAGTAGCGCAGATTATCATCTGCCTTGCTATGGCGAATGACCATTTTATTCCTCAGTTTTACCTGAGAAACTTCGAGATACCGACGCGTAAGAAGTGGATATTCTCGTATCGCCGCGGGCTTAGCGCGAAGCCACGAGCGATAAGAAGCGTTGCATGTTCGGGCAACTTTTACACAATGAAGAGTGATATTGAGGGAGTGGATAAGGAGCAACTAGATAAATTACTTAGCGATATAGAATCGTATACTGCGCCGATTATTCAAAATTTATTAGCTACGGATAAGATGTCTATCTCTGCCGAGGAGCATGAGATGCTATCAATGTTCCTGGCTTATCTCGCAAATAGAACTCCGCGCTCGCTGGAAAGGCTTA
>DASVSK010000555.1:0-1761 GCA_036388135.1 Pyrinomonadaceae bacterium
GCCCGGCGCGCCCCACTTGTTTGCGGCGGGGGTCGGGGGCGCGCGGCCGGCCGCCTGACTTCTGGCCTCGCGCTTCCCTACTCTGCTAAATTGCCGCGCATGGCTCTGGCGCTGCGCGTCGAAAATGTGTCGAAGCAGTACCGCATCTACGCGCGGCCGGGCGACCGTCTGAAGGAGACGCTGACCCGCGGGCGTCTGAAGCGACACCGCGAGTTCTGGGCCTTGAAGGGCGTGAGCTTCGAGGTCGAGGCGGGGACGACGACCGGCATCATCGGGCCCAACGGCTGCGGCAAGTCGACGCTCTTGCAGGTCATCGCCGGGACGCTTGAGCCGACCGCGGGGAGCGTCTGGCGCGAGGGGCGCGTGGCGGCGCTGCTGGAGCTGGGCGCGGGCTTCGACCCCGAGGGCACGGGCGTCGAGAACGTCTACATGAACGCGGCGCTGATGGGGCTCTCGCGGCGCGAGACCGACCGGCTCTTCCCCGAGATCGAGCGCTTCGCCGAGATAGGCCAGTTCATCCACCAGCCGGTCAAGACCTACTCCTCGGGGATGTTCGTCCGCCTCGCCTTCGCCGTCGCCTCGAACGTCGAGCCCGACATCCTCGTCATCGACGAGGCGCTGGCCGTCGGCGACGCGGTCTTCCAGCACCGCTGCCTGCGCCGCATCAAGGAGATTCAGGAGCGCGGCTCGACCGTCCTCTTCGTCTCGCACGACGCGGCGGCCGTGCGCGCGCTCTGCTCGCGCGCCATCCTGATGAGCGCCGGCCGCGTGCTCTCCGACGGCGCGCCCGTCGAGGTCTTGAACCACTACCAGAAGACCGTCATGGAGCGCGAGCAGGAGTACGAGGAGGGGGCCGCGGCCGGCGGGTCGCAGGACGGAGAGGGCGCGGAGACTTACGCGCCGCTGCGCTACACGTACCGTCACGGCGACGGCAGCGCTGAGATCGTGAGCGCCGAGCTGCTGGACTCCGCGCGCCGCCCCGTCGGGGTCGTCGAGACGGGGTCGCCGCTCGCGGTGCGCGTGCGCGCGCGCTTCCACCGCGAGGTGGACGACGCGGTCTTCGGCTTCCTCGTCAACGACAGCCGCGGCGTCCACGCCTACGGCACCAACACGAAGGAGCAGCAGATAGACCTCGGCCTGCTGCGGCGCGGCGAGGTGGTCGAGGCCGTCTTCGCCTTCGACTGCTGGCTCGGGCTCGACCAGTTCTCGGTCTCGCTCGCCGTCCACAGCCGCGACGGCGTCAGCTACGACTGGCTCGACGGCGTGCTCTTCTTCCGCGTCACGAGCCCCGTCCTCGTCGAGGGCATCGCCAACCTCAACGCCGGCGTGACCGCGCGCCGCATCCCAACGCGGGCCGCGGATCGCGGACTGCCGGTCGAAGCGGAAGCCCGACCGTGAGCCGAAAGCAGGCGGATGGCAGTAGGCGGATGGCAGTCGCTCCGCGTCGAGGAAGTTGAAGGGCTCAATCCGCGCCTTTCAACATCGGGGGTTCCTTACTGCCTGCTGCCATCCGGCATCCGCCTACTGTTCGCTTGAGGGATTGACATGGCTGACCTTGAAGTCGAAAACACCCTGCGCGAGATACGCGAGCGCGTGATGGCGGAGTCGCAGCGGCGCGCGCCGGAGGCGGCCGCAGCGCGCGCCGTGGCGGCGGGCGGCGAGCCGGCGGGCGCGTACGCGGGCGAGGCGCTGGCGCGCATGGACGCCAACCTCTCCACGACGGCGCGCGCGTGGTCGCGCCTGCCGCCGATGCTCAGCTAC
>DASVSK010000556.1:0-4497 GCA_036388135.1 Pyrinomonadaceae bacterium
TGCCAGCCGCCGTAGTTCTTCGGCTCCTCCTGGCACCAGACGAGCTGCGTCGCCTGCGGGTAGGAGGCGAAGACCTCGCGCAACGCGCGCTCGGGGAACGGGTAGAACTGCTCCAGCCGGACGAGGGCGACGCGGTCGTCGCCCGTCTTCCTGCGCGCCGCCGCGAGGTCGTAGAAGACCTTGCCGCCGCAGACGACGACGCGGCGCACGGCCGCCCTGTCCGCCACCTCCGCGTCGTCGACGACGGGGCGGAAGCCGCCCGCCGTCAGCTCCTCTATCGACGAGACGGCCGCCGGGAGCCGGAGCAGGCTCTTCGGCGTCATCACGACGAGCGGGCGCGCCGCCTCCTGCCTGACCTGACGCCGGAGCAGGTGGAAGTACTGCGCGGGCGTCGTCGGGTAGCAGACCTGCATGTTGTTCTCGGCGCAGAGCTGGAGGTAGCGTTCCAGCCGCGCGTTCGAGTGTTCGGGGCCCTGCCCCTCGTAGCCGTGCGGCAGGAGCAGGACGAGCCGCGAGGGCTGCTGCCACTTGTCGACGCCCGGCGCGACGAAGGTGTCGATGATGACCTGCGCGCCGTTCGAGAAGTCGCCGAACTGCGCCTCCCACATCACGAGCGCCTCGCGCGCCTCGACCGTGTAGCCGTACTCGAAGCCCAGGACGCCCTGCTCCGACAGGGAGCTGTCGAAGACCTCGACGAGCGACCGCGTCTCGCCGCGCGCGGTCATCTCGGAGAGCGGCTTCCAGGGCCGGCCGGTCTGCGTGTCGTACATGATGGCG
This sequence comes from Pyrinomonadaceae bacterium, assembly GCA_036388135.1. Lineage (GTDB taxonomy): Bacteria > Acidobacteriota > Blastocatellia > Pyrinomonadales > Pyrinomonadaceae > QHXN01. The sequence goes on from DASVSK010000556.1 coordinate 778, forward strand.
TGGCGGTGCGAGAAGGTGCCGCGCCCCGAGTCCTGACCCGAGAGCCGCACGCGCGTGCCTTCGAGCCCGAGCGAGCCGAAGGCCATCAGCTCGCCGAAGCCCCAGTCGAGCGGCAACTGCCCGTCGCCCATCTTCGCGCGGCGCGCGAGCTGGCTCACCATCTTCGGGTTGATGTTGAAGCCCTCGGGCACGACCGCGATGCGGTGCGCGATGTCGCGGATGACCTCGGCCGCGACGCCCGTCTCGACCAAGTTGGAGCCGTCCTCCTCGGGCACCGGCGGCGGCAGCTCCGTCATCGGTGCCTTCTGCGCCACGATCTCCTTGGCGCGCGCGTGGCTGCGCTCGTAGCGCTCGACGGCCTCGCGCGTCATCCGCTCGACCTCCTCGTCCGTGACGACGCCCTCGCCCAGGAGCCGCTGCGCGTAGACGGTGCGCACGCCCGGGTGCGCCTTCACGCGCGCGTACATCAGGGGCTGCGTGTAGCTCGGCTCGTCGCCCTCGTTGTGGCCGAGGCGTCGGAAGCCGATGACGTCCAGGACGACGTCCTTGTTGAACTCCTGGCGGAAGTCGAGCGCCATGCGCAGGCAGCGGAAGGCGGCCTCGGGGTCGTCGCCGTTGATGTGGAAGATGGGGAGCTGCGTCATCTTCGCCACGTCGGTCGAGTAGATGGACGAGCGGCTGTCCTCGGGCGACGTGGTGAAGCCGATCTGGTTGTTGACGATGATGTGGATGGTGCCGCCGGTGCGGTATCCGTGCAGGTCCGCGAGCTGCAACGTCTCCATCACGATGCCCTGCCCGGCGAAGGCCGCGTCGCCGTGCAGCAGCACGGGGAGCGCGCGGTCGATGACCTCCTCGCGCGGCCGCCCCTCCAACTGCCACGCGTCCTGCTTGGCGCGCACCATGCCCTCGACGACCGCGTCGACGAATTCGAGGTGGCTCGGGTTGGGCGAGATGGTGATGCGGACTTTGCGCCCCGACGCCGTCTCGCGCTCGCCCGCCGCGCCCTGGTGGTATTTGACGTCGCCCTCGTCGGCCGGGAAGTCCGGGTGGACCGAGCCCTCGAAGGCCGTGAAGATGCGCTCGGAGAAGTTGCCGACGACGTTGGCGAGCACGTTGAGGCGGCCGCGGTGCGCCATCCCCAGAGTGATGTCGTCGACGCCCTTCTCGGCCGCGCGCTCGACGAGCTGGTCGAGGAGCGCGATGACCGTCTCGCAGCCTTCGAGCGAGAAGCGCTTCTGCCCGAGGTAGCGCGTGTGGAGGAAGCGCTCGAACTGCTCGGCGCGGATGAGCCGCATCAGCAGCGCCTTCTTCGTCTCCGCCGTCAGCGGCTCGGGGTAGACGAACTCCCGGCGGATGCGGTCGCGTATCCAGACCTTCTGCTCCTTGCTCTGGATGTGGCGGTACTCGGTGCCGACCTTGCCGCAGTAGGCGCGCCGCAGGATGTCCAGAATCTCGCGCAAGGAGGCGCTCTCCTTGCCGCCGAGGCCGCCCGTGATGAACTCGCGGTCCAGGTCCCAAATGGTGAGCCCGTAGGTCTCGATGTCCAGCTCCGGGTGGTACTGGATGGGGAGCGCGTTGAGCGGGTCGATGTCGGCGACGAGGTGGCCGCGCACGCGGTAGGCGTTGATGAGTTCGAGGACGCGCGCCTGCTTGACGATCTGGTCGCGCGCGCCGTCGCCGCCGAGGAGCGCCGGGTTGAAGTCCGTCGCCCAGCGCATCGGCTGGTGCGGGATGCCGAGGTCGCGGAATATCTTCAGGTAGAAGTCGTGCCCGCCGAGCAGCAGCTCGTGGACGTGCGCCAGAAAGGCACCCGACTCCGCGCCCTGTATGACGCGGTGGTCGTAGGTCGAAGAGACGTTGACCACCTTGCTGATGCCGAGGAGCGAGAGCGCCTGCGTCGTCATCGCGTGGTACTCGGCCGGGTACTCGATGGCCCCCGTGGCGATGATGGCCGACTGCCCGGCCATCAGCCGCGGGGTGGACGAGACGGTGCCGATGGTGCCGGGGTTCGTCAGCGAGATGGTCGTGTCCTGAAAGTCAGGCACGCCGAGCTTGCCCGCGCGCGCGCGCTTGACCACGTCGTCGTAGGCCGCGAGGAAATCGGCGAACCCGAGCGCGCACGCGTTCTTGACGTTCGGGACGAGGAGCGTGCGCGTGCCGTCCTTCTTCTCCATGTCGATGGCGACGCCGAGGTTGACCTCAGCGCGGCGGACGCGCGCCGGCTGCCCGTCGACGACCGCGAAGCCGTCGTTCATCTGCGGGAAGCGGTCGAGCGCGCGCAGCAGCGCGTAGGCGACGAAGTGCGTGTAGGAAGCCTTGCCGCGCTTGTGCTCCTTCAAATACTGGTTGACGAGCGCGCGGTTCTCTTCGAGCACCTTGACGGGCACCTGACGGTTCGACGTCGCCGTCGGCACCGTCAGGCTGGTCTCCATGTTCTCGACTATCTTCAGCGCCCCGCCGCGGATGGCCTGCGCCTCGCCGCGCACCTGCGCCGCCGCGGGCTGCGGCTGAGTGGCCGCGGGCTGTTGCTGCGAGGCCGCGGGCTGCGCCTGCGCGCCCGCCGCCGTCGTCTGCGCGCCCACGGGCGCCCCCGGCTGCTGCGCCTGTTCCGCCGCGGTGGCCTGAGCCGCGCCGCCGTCTCCGGCCGCCGGCCAGCCCGACGCCGCCGCGCCGTTCCCGCCCGCCGACGCGCCGCCGTCGCTCCCAGCCGCCACGCCGCCGTCGCCCAGCAGCTCCGCGAAGTAGGCGCGCCACGCCTCGTCCACGAGCGAGGGGTTGCTGCGGTAACGGTTCAGCAGCCCCTCGACGTAGGTCGCGTTCGCGCCGAAGTTCTCCGCGATGATCCCCGACAAATCTGCTCTGTTACGCTCTTCGCTCAAGGTCTTATCACCTCACGCCCGTCATACGAGCCCGCGGCCGTCCGAACCGACCGGCCGCCGCACACACCGAAATCTTACTGCTGAAATTTGCCCATAGCCTATCACCAACCGCACCCGTTTGCACACACCTCGCGCGGCGGCGCGTTAAGGATTAAGATGACGACTCCGACGCCTGACGGCGGGCGCGCGCGGCCGGGCGCGTCGGCACCTGACAGGCCGCGCCGCGCGAGGGGGTTTCGGGTGAGAGTCGGAGGGAGGTGCGAAGGATGAGAGCCGTGCTGTCGAGAATCGTCCTGCGGGCGGCCGCCGTCTGCGCGCTGCTCTGCGCGTGTGTGGTCGCGGCGGGCGCGCGGGCTGAGAAGACCGTCTCCGGCTTCGCCGAGGTCAACGGGACGCGGCTCTACTACGAGACGGCGGGGCGCGGGCCGGCGGTCGTCCTGCTCCACGGAGGACTCAACGACAGCCGGCTGTGGGACGAGCAGATGGGGCCGCTCTCGAAGCGCTTCCGCGTCGTGCGCTACGACCTGCGCGGCTTCGGCAGGTCGAACGCCGAGCCCGTCGAGTTCTGGCCGACGGAAGACCTCCGCGCGCTGCTCGACTTCCTCAAGATAGAGAAGGCGACGCTCGTCGGCCTCTCGCTCGGCGGCATCGTCGCCGCCGACTTCGCACTCGAACACCCCGCGCGTGTCGACCGGCTCATCCTCGTCGGCCCCGGCCTGCGCGGCTACAAGGCCACGCCGGACGAGAAGACTTTGAACGCCTTCCGCGTCGGCGCGGGCGAGGGCGCGGAGAAGTACTTCGAGGCGTTCCTGCAATCAGACCTCCTTGCGGGACTGCGCGA
>DASVSK010000557.1:0-3551 GCA_036388135.1 Pyrinomonadaceae bacterium
GTGCAGCCCCGCCGGCTCGAGCCGGACGATGGACTCCTCGAGCGACGCCTCGCCGGCGAGGACTTCGGAGAGGCCGGCGGGCGCCTCGAGGCCGAAGTATTCGGCGCAGCACGGGTTGCGCAAGTCGCCGTCGATGAGCAGCGCCGACACGCCGTCGGTCTGCGCGAGCAGCCAGGAGAGGTTGAGCGCGGTGAGCGTCTTCCCCTCCATCACGCCGGCGCTGGTGATGACGAACGCCTGCATCTTCCGGCGCTCGCCGGCGTGGAGCACGCGCGTGCGCAGGGAGCGGAAGCGCTCGGCGTGCGATGAGCGCGGCTGTGTGACCGCGACGAGGTGTGGTTCGACGCGCGCGGCGGAGATGTCGACGGCGACAAACTCCGGCGTGCGCGCCGAACCGTCAGCGCCCAAAGTTGCCCCAGCAGCACGCGAAGCCTGCCCGGCGGGGAGTGCCGACCCGCCGGGCGTCCCGGTGTGCTCAGTGGACGCTGATGCTTGCGCCGTCTCCGGCGGCTGAAAATGTTTCGAGGCGCTGAAGAGGTACTCGGGGGCCGCGCCGTCCCCGGGCGCGTGCGCGCGCGCCCTGCCGTTCGGCTCGGCGAAGGGGGCGACACCCTTCTCCTCGCGCGCCGTCTCGCCGGCCCCGCCCTGCGGCTCGGCTTCGTCCTGCGCGGCCGCGCGCTTCAGTGCTTCGTAGACTCTGCCCATCACGAATCTCCCTTGCTGTCCCAGTTGCGGAAGGCGCGCCCCAGCTCGTCGGCGTCGGGGGCGGTCGCGCCCGCCGCGCCGCCTTCCAGCTCGCGCTCGACCTCGCGCTCGTGGCTCACCTGCGCGGCTCGCCCCACGACGTTCGGCTGCTCGTCGGCGCGCGCCGCGCGCTCGGCGCTCCCGGCCTCGGCCGCCCACAGCTCCGAGCGCCCCGCGGCGGTGAAGATGCGCGCCGCGCCCGCGCGCTCCTCGCCCGACTGCCGGCCGCGCTGCGCGTTCGGCAGGAGGTCGAAGGTCTCGGCGACCTCCTCGACCGTGTCGCGCCCGATGGTCTCCGCGCCCGCGGCGAAGCCGGCGAGCATCGAGTTGTCGCAGACGTTGTTGATCTGGCGCGGGATGCCCTCGGAGCAGCGGAAGATGAGGTCGACCGCGGCCGGCGTGAAGACGTCGGTGCGCTCGGCCCCGGCGGCGAGCAGGCGCGAGGCGATGTAGCGCTCGGTCTCGCCGATGTCGGGCAGCGGCTTGATCTCGCAGCGGAGCGCGACGCGCTGCTTGAGCTGCCTCAGCTCCGGCTGGTTCAGGACGTCGCGCAGCTCGGGCTGCCCTGTCAGGACTATCTGCAACTGCTTGGCCGAGTCCGACTCGAAGTTCGACATCAGGCGTATCTCTTCGAGCACGGAGGCCGAGAGGCCGTGCGCCTCGTCGATGACGAGCACGGTGCGAAGGCCGCGCGAGTGGCGCGAGTCGAGCACCTCGCCGAGCCGGAGCAGGAGTTCCGACTTGCTCTCCCACCGCGGGACGTCGAGGAGCTTCGGGGACGAGATGTACTGGTAGAACTCGGGCACCGTCATCCGCGGGTTGAAGAGGTAGGCGACGAGCACCGTGCGGTCGAGCCGGTTCATCATCCAGCGCAGGATGGTCGTCTTCCCCGTCCCCACCTCGCCCGTGACGACGATGAGCCCCTTGCCGCTCTCGATGCCGTAGTGCAGGTTCGCCATCGCCTCGGTGTGCGACGGCGTGAAGTAGATGAACCGCGGGTCGGGCGTCAGCGCGAAGGGCAGCTCTTTCAGGCCGTAGAATTCGAGATACATGCCAACTCCTCCGAAGGCGGTAAATGGTGAACGGTCAATAGCGAATGGTGAAAAGCAGTTTCTATTTACTATTCACTATCGGCCATCCACCCCCTTCTCACCCTCTCGACGCGAACATCTCGATGATGCGCAGGCGGCTCAGGACGAAGGCGAGCGCGGGGGCGCTGACGACGGTGGCGACGACGGCCGCGAGCGCGAGCGCGACGCGGCGCGCCTTCAGGTTGCGCTGCTCGCGCGGGGTCATGAGCAGCGGCAGCGTGACGAGCACGGGGAGCCCCGTGTAGTGCTCGGCGTCCTCGCTCGTCTGGACGGTCAGGAGGCGCGGCACCTCGAAGGCGGCGGCGAAGGCCACCCCGCAGGCGAGCCCCGCGAAGAGCCCGAGCAGCATCAGCAGCGGGCGCTTGGGCGCGACCGGCTGGTGCGGCAGGTTCGCCGCGTCGATGACGGCGATTGACTCGCCCTGCGCGCGCCCGGCCACCTGCGCCATCGTCTCGGCGTTCTTCTGCTGCTCGACCATCTGGTCGTAGACGGCCTTCTCGGTCTGGTACTCGCGCTGGATGGCTTCCAGCTCGACCTCCGTCTCCGGCACGCTGTTGATGCGCGCGCCGACCGCGACGATCTCGCCCTCGGCCCGGTCGAGCATCGCCTGCTGGCGCTTGGTCTCGCCCTGGAGCCGCGCGACCTCGCCCTTGTAGGAGTTGACGCGCGGGTCGATCTTCACTTCGAGCCGGGCGCGCGTCTCCTCGACCTTGCGCTTGTGCTCCTCGACCATCTCGTCCATCTGGCGCTGCACGGACTCGATCTGGCTCTGGACGGCGACGACGTCCGGGTGCTTCTCGCGGAGCTGGGTCTTGAGCGTCCCCTTGTCCGATTCGAGCTGCGCGCGGCGCTTGACCAGCTCGGCGTAGGCGGCCGTGCTCTTCGGGTCCTGCATCTGCGCGACGACCGACTCGACCTCCTGCTGGTTGGCCTTGCCCAGCTCGGAGGCGAGGCGGTTGAGGTAGGCGATCTGGTCGTTGATGCGGCCGATCTCGGTGATGCGCGCCTTCTGCTCCTCGCGCAGCCCGGCGAGCTGGCCGACGAGCGCCTGCGTCTGGCTCGGGAGGCTGGTGATGTTCCTCTGCATGGCGGAGAGCCGGCGGCGGTCTATCTCGTCGAGCTTGGCCTTCTGCTCGCCCACGCGCTCGGTGAAGAACTCGTTGGTGAGCCGCGCCTCGCCGCTCGCCGCCTCGGTCTGCGCGCGGACGTACTTCGAGGCGAGCGCCTCGGTGACGCCCTGCGTCGAGCGCGGCTCCTGGCCGCGGAAGGAGAGGAAGAAGCCGTTGGTGATGTCGTTGCGGCTGGTGTTGAGCGTGATCTTGAGGTCGCGCGTGCGCATCCGCTCGACCAGCTCCTCCATCGACTCGCCGCGCGCCCGCTCGCGCGCGTAGAGGCCGTACTGCTCGATGAGCGGCTGGAGCGAGCTGCGGCTGGTGACCTCCTGCGTGATGTTGTTGATGCGCAGCGTCAGGTCGCTGTCCGAGAGCTGCGCGACGGCCGAGGTGGCGATGCTCGCCGGCCTCACCGTCAGGAGCGTCGTCGACTCGTAGACGTTCGGCAGCCTCCACACCACGGCCGCGACGGCCACGGCCACCGCCGCCGTCGGCAGCAGTATCAGCCACTTCCGCCGCCAAACCATCCGCGCCAGCTCGGCCGGCGTCCGCTGTCTGAAATCAACACTCATAGCTCACTCCGTTCGCCGTAAATCGTGAATGG
>DASVSK010000558.1:0-2749 GCA_036388135.1 Pyrinomonadaceae bacterium
GGACGGCGGCGAAGGCCGCCTCGACCTCCGCCGGGTTCGACACGTCGCACTGGACGAGCGGCGAGCCGGTGCCCGAGGTCAGACCCTCGACGTTCTCGCGCAGCCGCTCGTTCTGGTACGAGAAGGCGAGGTTCGCGCCCGCCCCCATGCACGCCTGCGCCGTCGCCCAGGCGATGGAGCGCTTGTTCGCCACCCCGAAGATGATCCCGTTTTTGTTCTCAAGCAGCATGCGTCACGTCCTCGCGGGCCGCGCCTTCAATGTGACAGTCGAAAACCCTATTCCCCTCTGAGGGTCTGAGTCTGCGCCTTCAACTCGGCCGCGCGGCCCCGTGTGACGCGAGCCATGCAGCGCAACTGTATGAGCGGCTGAATCGTCCCGTTCTCGTAGATGGAAGCCTCCGCGTCGCAGTTCACCTTCCGGTACCTGAGCCACGCGCGCTCCGTCGCCCGCAGCTTCACGCGCGAGCGCGGCGAGAGGTCTGCGTTCAGCCCGGCGCGGGCGCGCGTCAGCTCGGCGGACGCCTGCCTGAACTCCCTCTCGGCGCAGGCCATCAACTGCTGTGACCTCTGCGCCTCGGGCGCGCAGGGGTCTTCTTCCGCCTGCCCGCGCGCGGCGTGCGGCGCGAGCAGGAGCAGGAGGGCGAGCGTCCGCGTGATTGTCTTCATGCGCTTCGACGTCACGGGCGTCAGGCGGCGGCGCTCTCGGCCTCGCCGCTGATGAGGCGCGCGTAGTCGCCGCTCTCGACCCAGCTCATGATCTCGGCGACGCGCCAGACGGGGAAGGGGTGCGTCAGCCCGGCGTTGATGATGTCGGCCCAGAAGCGGTCGAGCGCCTTCTCGTCGTAGTTCTTCTGGAAGTCGCGCGCCTGCACGAGGAACTGCTCGTAGTCGACGCGCGACGCGAACGTGCCGCCGCTGAGTTTCATCATCGTCCGGCCGATGACGTCCGGGTCCTGCACGACGAGCAGCGCCGCGCGGTCGCACGACAGCTCGGCCCTGCGCGCCCACGCGAGCAGCGCCGAGCGCATCGTGACCGAGACCAGTTGCGCGACGAGCGAGGCGATGGGCGCGGCGGCGACGGCGACGTTGGTGAGCGCCTCGATGAGCCGCGCGGCGGTGATGTAGAGCACGTGCTCGGCGTGGATGTGGCCGACCTCGTGCGCGATGACGGCGAGCACCTCCTCGTCGTTGAGCCGCTCGATGAGCTGCGAGTGGAGGACGATGACCGGCCTCTTGACGCCGCCGGTGAAGGCGTTGACGGTCGGGTTCTGCTGGACGAACAGCTCGGGCATGTCGACGCCGAGCGTGGTGCAGGCGATCTGGAGCTTGGCGTAGAGGTCAGGGCACTGCTTGGGCGTGACCTTGACGGCGCTCGCGGTGAAGATGACGCGGATGGCGGACTCGCCCGTGACTTCGAGCAGCTTCTTGAGCGCCGTGTCGATGCCCGGGATGTTGCGCAGGGCGGCGAGCGCGCGGCTGTCGAGCGGGTGGATGTAGGAGTACTTGTCGAGGTTGGCGAACTTCTTATGCGGCTCGCCGGAGAGTACGAGGCGGCAGCGCCCGCAACGCGCCTGCCCGGCCTCGCCGCGCACGCTGTTCAACTGCCCGCAGTAGCGGCAGCGCACGGTCTCGCCGCCCATCGGTTCCAAATCAGCCATCTTTATTTCCCCTCAGAAAACGAGAATGACAGGCCGAACGGGAAGAGTCGTCTCTGTCTCTGTAATCGCCTGTTCCGGTCGCGCAAGTATCGACGATTGCGCGCCGCGAGGGCAAGTGAAGAATCAATGCCGGAAATGCCGGACGCCTGTGAAGACCATGGCGAGGCCGTGCTCGTCGGCGGCGGCGATGACTTCGGCGTCGCGGACGGAGCCGCCGGGTTGGATGACGGCGGTGATGCCGGTCTTGGCCGCCTCGTCGAGCCCGTCGCGGAAGGGGAAGAAGGCGTCCGAGGCGAGCACCGACCCCTCGACGGGCAGCCGCGCGCGCATCGCGCCGATGCGGACGGAATCGACGCGCGACATCTGCCCCGCGCCGACGCCGACGGTCTGCCCGGCGCGCGCGTAGACGATGGCGTTCGACTTCGTGTGCTTGCAGACCGTCCACGCGAACATGAGTGCCTTCAACTCTTCGGCGGTCGGCTCGCGCCGCGTGACGACTTTCAGGTCTTCGCGCCGCAGGCGGTGCGTGTCGCGTGTCTGGACGAGCATGCCGCCGGTGACGCGTTTGAAGTCGAGACCCGAGGGCTGCCGCGGCTCGCCCGCGCGGAGGACGCGTAGGTTCTTCTTCGCCTTCAGAATCTCGACCGCGGCCTCGTCGAAGTCGGGCGCGACGACGACCTCCGTGAAAATCTCCGTGACGGCGCTCGCGGCCGCCTCGTCCACCCGGCGGTTGAAGGCGACGATGCTGCCGAAGGCCGAGACGGGGTCGGTGGCGAGCGCGCGGCGGTACGCCACTTCGAGCGACGAGGACGTGCCGACGCCCGCCGGGTTCATGTGCTTGATGACGGCGCACGCCGCCTCGTCGAAGTCGCACACGAGCTGCCAGGCGGCGTCCGCGTCCACGTAGTTGTTGAAGGACATCTCCTTGCCGCCGAGCAGCTCCGCCCGCGCGACGCCGCTGCCCGCGCCCGTGCGGTAGAGCGCCGCCTGCTGGTGCGGGTTCTCGCCGTAGCGTAGAACGCTGCTGCGGCTCAACGTCAACTGCGCGTGGTCGGGCAGGGCTTCTAATTCGTCGACGGAACTAGGCGCGG
>DASVSK010000559.1:0-5017 GCA_036388135.1 Pyrinomonadaceae bacterium
AGCGACTGGCGCGCGGCCCCGACGATGTCGGCGTCGCCGCGCCGCAGAATCTCCTCCGCCAGCTCGAACGTCCCCACGCCGCCCGCGGCGACGACCGGCGTACGGAAGCCCGCGGCGGCGACCGCCCGCTTCACCGCGCGCGAGAGCGGCAGGTTGCGCCCGAAGGGGCCGCCCTCGTCCGAGAGCACGGTCGGCATGCACTCGTAACCGCTCGGCCCCGTGTAGGGGTAGACGGCCTGCCCCACCTTCGGCTGCTTCGCGTCCTCGAACTTCCCGCCCTTCGAGACCGAGAGGAAGTCCACGCGCGCGCGCGCGAACTCCGCCGCGTAGAACGCCGCGTCCTCCACTCGGCTCCCGCCCGCGATGACCTCGTCGCCGAGGAAGCGTAAGCCGACCGTGTAGTCCGCGCCGACGCGCCCGCGCACCGCCGCGTAGACTTCGAGCGGGAGGCGCGCCCGCCCCTCGGGCGAGCCGCCGTAGCCGTCGGCGCGGTCGTTGCGTCGGCTGAGGAACGAGGCCATCGTGTAGGCGTGCGCGTAGTGAAGCTCGACGCCGTCGAAGCCCGCCTCGCGCGCGCGGCCGGCGGCGTCGGCGAAGAGGCCGGGCAGGACGCGCGGCAGCTCGCGGACGTGCGCGAGCTGCGTGTCGGTCACGCGCTCGCGGTAGCCGAAGCGCAGCGCCTCAAGCTCGCGCGCGTCCAGAACCTTCTCCAACAATTCGTCGGGCGCGTCCTTCAGGAAGGCGCGCACCTCTCCGTCGCCGTGCGTGAGCCAGCCCCCGTCTTCGGTCAGCTCGGCCAGCGCGCGCCGGTGCCGGTCGCCGACGGCGAGGAAGCGTTCGAAGTACTTCGCCTTCTCGGGGCGGCGCTTGACGGAGAGGAAGTCGATGATCTGTATGAAGAGACGCGTGCGGCCGCCGCTCTCGCGCCGGACGGTCTCGACCAGCTCGCGGAGGCCCGGCAGGAAGCGGTCGTGCCCGATGCGGAGCAGCGGCCCCGAGGGGACGTCGCGGATGCCGGTCGCCTCGACGACGATTACGCCGGGCCGCCCCGCGGCGAAGCGCCCGTACCATTCGAGGTTCTCGCGCGTGACGAAGCCGTCCTCGGTCGCGCGCCACGGCACCATCGCCGGCACCCACGTCCGGCTCTCAAGCTCGACCGCGCCGACGCGGACGGGCCGGAAGAGCAGCGAGCGCGCGGCCTCCTCGGCCGAGGGCCAGCGCGATTCCGGTATCGAGTGTCTGACGACGGGTTCGGGGTGCCACATAAGGTTTCGGAGTGAGCGAGTTTAACAGGACGCGCCGCCGGCCGTCAGCCCGCGACTGCGCCGGCGGGTCTCGTTTACACTCGGGCGCGGGATGGCGATTCACGTCGGCACTTCGGGCTGGAGCTACCGCCACTGGGAGGGCGTGCTCTACCCGCCGGGGCTCGCGCCGCGCGAGCGGCTGGGGCTCTACACGCGCGCGTTCGGGACGGTCGAGGTGAACAGCAGTTTTTACCGCTGGCCGCGCCGCGAGTCGTTCGCGCGCTGGCGCGACGTGTCGCCCGAGGGGTTCGTGTGGACGTTCAAAGCGCCGCGCGCGATGACGCACTCGGCGCGGCTCTACGCGCCCGAGCGGCGGCTGGCGGAGGTCTGCGAGGGGCTCGAACGGCTCGGGCCGAAGCGCGGCGTGCTGCTCGTCCAGCTCCCGCCGGGGCTCGGAGTCGACCCGGCGCGGCTCGGCTACTTCCTTTCAATCGTCCCCGAGGGCCTGCGCGTCGCGGTCGAGTTCCGCCACCCGAGCTGGCACCGCGAGGACGTCTTCCGGCTGCTCGAAGAGAGGCGCGCCGCCTACTGCGTGACGAGCGGGGCGCGTCTGCCGTGCGTGCTGCGCGCCACCGCGCCCTTCGTCTACGTGCGCCTGCACGGCCCCGACCGCGAACACCTCTACGCCGGCTCGTACGCGGAGGAAGACCTGCGCTGGTGGGCGGCGCGGATTCGCGAGTGGGCCGGCGCGGGGCGCGACGTCTTCGCCTACTTCAACAACGACGGCGGCGGCAACGCCGTCCGCAACGCCGCCCGGCTTCGGGGGCTGCTCGGCGTGTAAGGTCCGCGGGCTCACTTGCGCGCGCCGAGCCGCATCCCGGCTCCCAGCTCGAAGAGGCCGGGGACGGTGACGGGGAGGCGTCCCGTGACGTCGGTCTCGCCGAAGATGGCGCGCGCGGCGGCCGCCTGCGCGACCTCCTCGATGGCGTAGGCGACCATGTAAGCGGGCACGTCCTCGAACTGCCGGACGAGATACGGGCCGGCGAAGGCGACGACCGCGAGCGGCTTCTTCGTCGCGACGAGCCTGCGCACCAGCTCGGCCTGCGCCTCGGGGAGCGCCACCGTGCCCTTGCTCGCGGCGCGCTTGACGAAGGCGGCGACGACGACGCGCTCGGCCTTCAGCGCCTCGGCGAGCGCCGCCTCGTGCTCGGCCGCCGCCGAGCGCGGGCCGATTCTCAGGACGCGCGCGCCCTTCGCCCGGCGCTGCACCTGCGGGATGAGGACGCGCCCCTCCTCCTCGTCCTCGTCGGCAGCGACGACGACGAAGAGCGTCGCGGCCGCGCGCGCCGGGTCGACCGGCAGCACGTCGCCGCGGTTGCGCAGAAGCGTCAACGAAGCCTCGGCCACGCGCTGCGCCTCGCGCACGTTCTCGGGGCGCTCGACGAGGCGGTTGACCGCCGCCGGGTCGACGAACCGCTCCCGCGCGAGCCCCAGCCTGTGCTTGGCCGCGAGCAGGCGGCGCACCGACTCGTCGACCCGCTCCGCGGTCAACTGACCAGACTTGACCGCCGCCTCCAGCGCGTCTACCGCGGCCTTCGGGTCGGGCGGCGTGAGCGCCACATCCGCGCCCGCCTGAATCGCGCGCACGGCGGCCTCGCCGCCCGGGTAGCCGCGCGTGATCGCGCCCATCCCGAGCGAGTCGGTGACGACGATGCCGTCGTACTTCAGCTCGCCGCGCAGAAGCCCCGTCGTCATCTTCGGCGAGAGCGTCGAGGGCAGCGAGTCGCCCGCGACGTCGGGGAGCGCGACGTGCGCCGTCATCACGGAGTCGACGCCCGCCTCGATGGCCGCGCGGAAGGGGACGAGCTCGACGCGTTCGAGCCGCGCGCGGTCGGCGCGGATGGCGGCCATCCCGATGTGCGTGTCGACGGCCGTGTCGCCGTGGCCGGGGAAGTGCTTGGCGGTCGAGAGCGCGCCGCCGTCGCGCACGCCCCTGACCATCGCCGCGACGAACTCGGCCACGCGGCGCGGGTCTTCGCCGAAGGAGCGGATGTTGATGACGGGGTTGTCCGGGTTGTTGTTGATGTCGGCGACCGGGCCGTAGAGCCAGTTGACGCCGACGGCGCGCGCCTCCTCGGCGATGACCTTGCCCTGACGGTAGGCGGCCTGCGTGTCGCCGGTCGCGCCGAGCGCCATGTTGGTCGTGAAGGGCGTCCCGTGCTTCATCTGCATCCGCAGCCCGCGCTCGTAGTCGGCCGAGACGAGCAGCGGCACGCGCGCCAGTCGCTGCAACTCGTTCGTCAGGGCCGCGACCTCGTTCGGGCTCCCGCCGCGGACGAGGACGCCGCCGACGCCCTGCTCGGCGACCTGGCGGCGCAGCTCCGCGAAGCGCTCGCCGTCGAAGTTCATGTACTCGACCTGCGCCGCCACGACCACGAGCTGCGCGACGCGCTGGCGCGGCGTGAGCCCGCGCAGCGTCTCCTCGACCCACTTCGACGCGGCCGCGTCCCGCCCCGCCGAGACGGGGGCGGGCGCGGCCGCCTGCCTGCTGCGCGCGAGCGGGGCCGGGCCCCCGGCGATGAGAGCCAGCACGGCGAGCGCGAGCGGCGCGCGGCGCGCGGCGCGGAAGGACGTTTGCTTCATGCGCGTTTCCATTTCGGCCGGTGATAATATTCCGTCGCCGCACGATGATACACGAGGACGAAAAATCGGGGGACGCGCGCGCGCCGTCGGGGCCGCGCCTGCCGCGGACGGAGTGGCTGCTCTTCCTCTCGCTCTGGCTCGCGTACGGCGTCGCCGTCAACTCCGGCAACCTTGAAGCCTTCGGCTTGCAGCAGGCGGGCGTCGAGGCTTACGTCGAACGCCGCACCCTCTACCTCGAAGGCTCAAGCGTCCCGGCCTTGCAGGTCAGGCCGGTCGTCGACGCTTTCCTCTACGGGGGGCACGTCTACCCCGCGAAGCAGCCGGGCCAGTTCATGGCCGGGGCGCTCGCCTACTTCCCGCTCCACGCGCTCGGTTTAAGTTACGCGCGCGACTACCTGCTGACGGCGGCGCTCGTCACCTTCCTCACGGCCTCGCTCGTCACGGCGGCCGCGGCGGTCGCGGTCTTCAAGACCGCGCGCGAGTTCGCGCCGGAGGGCTCGGGACAAACTTTCTGGCCGCTCCTCGCCGCGCTCGCCTACGGACTCGGCTCGACGGCCTTCGCCTACTCCGGCATCGCCTGGCACGACTCGCTCGCCGCGGGCTACTTCACGCTGGCGCTCCATCTCCTGTTCAGACTCTCGCGCGGCGGGGCGCGAGGCGAGGCCGCGCTCTCGGCCGGCGCGGGCGCGCTGCTGGGGCTGACGGTGACGACCTCGATGCTGCCCTCCCCGATGGCGGCGGCGGCGGGGCTCTACTTCCTCGCGCTGCGGCGCTGGCGTCTGCTGCCCTTCTTCGCCGCGGGCGGGCTGGCGGGCGTGGCACCCCTGCTCGTCTACAACTTCGTCTGCTTCGGCAACCCGCTGCTGCTGCCCAACGTGGCGGGCAACTACGGCGACACCTTCTTCAAGCCTTCGTGGGAGAACTTCGCGGCCAAGGCCGTCTTCTACGCGCGCATGCTGACGCTCTACGCGCCGGTCTTCTGGGCGGGGCTGGCGGGGCTCGCACTCTTCCCGCGTCGGCTGCGGCGCGAGCGGCTGGTCCTGCTCGGGATGCTGGCCGCGCACGCCGCCTACGTCCTCAACATCGAGGCCGACGGCACGTGCCAGTGGGGCCCGCGTTACATGCTCCCG
>DASVSK010000560.1:0-7761 GCA_036388135.1 Pyrinomonadaceae bacterium
TCGAGGAGCTGTCGCACTACATCGCCGAGCAGGACCGCATCCGCGAGCAGTACGCGCAGATGGAGAAGCTGTCGGCGCTCGGCGAGCTGGCGTCGGGCGTGGCGCACAACTTCAACAACACGCTGACCGGCATCCTCGCACGCGCGCAGCTCATGCTCGACGCCTCGGACATGAAGGACGTCCGCCGCGGTCTGCGCATCATCATCCAGACGGCCGAGGACGGGGCCAAGACCGTCAAGCGCATCCAGGACTTCGCGCGCCAGCGGCGCGACCAGGACTTCGTGCGCATCGACGTCGACCAGTTGATGCTCGAAGTCGCCGAGATCACGCGCCCGCGCTGGAAGGATCACGCCGAGGCGGCGAACGTCCACATCAAGCTCGTCCGGCAGATCGGCTCGAACGCCGTCATCATGGGCGACGCGGGCGAGCTGCGCGAGGTTCTGGTCAACATGGTCTTCAACGCCGTCGACGCGATGCCCGACGGCGGCACGCTCACGCTCTCGACGCAGGACGGGAGCGACGAGGTCGTGCTCACGGTCGCCGACACGGGGACGGGGATGGCCGAGGAGGTGCGCTCGCGCATCTTCGACCCGTTCTTCACCACGAAGGGCAAGGCCGGGATGGGGCTCGGGCTCTCGGTGAGTTACGGCATCATCCGGCGGCACGAGGGGCGCGTCGACGTCGAGTCGGAGGTCGGGCGCGGGACGACCTTCCGCATGAGGTTCCCCGTCGTCGGCGAGTCGGACACGCAGAGCATCAGCGACACGGGGCCGCTCCCCACGGCGCGCGCCGACGGGAGCCTGCGGATTCTCGTCGTCGACGACGAGGACTACGTCAGGGAGCTTCTGGCCGACATCCTTGAGCGCGAGGGCTGCGAGGTCGTGCTCGCGGGCGAGGGGCGCGAGGCGCTGAGCCTCTTCGACGCGCAAGGGTTCGACGCCGTCTTCACCGACGTCGGGCTGCCCGGCATGAGCGGCTGGGAGCTGGCGCGCGCCGTGCGCGAGCGAGACGGGCGGCTGGCGCTCGCCGTCATCACCGGCTGGGGCGACACGGTCACGGCCGAGGAGCAGTCCGCGGCGCAGGCCGACTGGGTCGTCCCGAAGCCCTTCACCGTCGAGCGCATCGCCGGGCTCGTCGACGAAATCTCGCAGCGCAAGGCGGCCGCCGCCGCCCCGGCCGCACGCTGACCCCCGCCCGCCGCCCGGCCGATTTCTCCGGCCGCCGCCCGAATCCCGCCCGCCGCAACTTGTCCCCGCCCGCCCACACGTACTAAGCTGACCCACAAATCGCTTTTACAACTCGGAAGGAGGAAGGGCATGGCAGACAACGTGCAGCCCGACGCGGGCGAGCAGCGCGAAGAGTCCACTTCGGGTCTCTTACTCTCGGTCGACCCCTTGCAGGGCGCGACCCAACACAGGCTGAGCGGTGACGACTCGGACGGCGGCAAGGGCGGACTCCTCGGCGACGACACCTCCGACTCGGACGGCGGCGACGCGCTCGGCGGCGGCGACGACTCCGACGCGGGCGACGCGGACGCGACCGACGCCGGCGACGACTCGGAAGCCGAGGATGACGACGACTCGGACGCCGACGGCACGGACGTCTCCGACGCCGACGGCAACGACACGGGGCTCGACGCCGACGGGATGGACCCGCTCGGCATCCAGCCCGAGAACGCTGACGCGGGCGGCGCGTCGGGCGCGGAGCGGAGTCGCCCCATGATAGACGGGAACGACGCGAGCGACTCCTGATGAGCGCTGCGGCGGGAAGGCAGGTGCCGGGACTCGAAAGTCTCGCCCGGATGCTCGCGCCCTGCGCCCCGGAGGAGTTCCTCGACTCCTCCTGGGGCGTGGGCGTCCTGCACGTGCGCGGGCGCGCGGGTCGCTTCTCGGACATGATGCCGTGGGCGCGTCTGAGCGAGATACTGCGCCGCCACCGACTCGACTTCCCGCGACTGCGGCTCGTGCGCGACGGCAAGTCCCTGCCCGTCTCCTCCTACCTGCGCCACGTGACGGGCGCGCGCCAGAAGAACACCATCCCGAGGCTCAAGGCGGTCGACCTGGCGCGGCACCTGCGCGAGGGCGCGACCCTCGTGCTCGACGCCGTGGACGAGCTTTCCGAGCCGGTCGAGGGGCTGGCTAAGGAGTTGGAACTCTTCTTCCGCGAGCGCGTGCAGGTCAACCTCTACGCCGGCTGGCAGACCTCGCGCGGTTTCGACCTCCACTGGGACGACCACGACGTCTTCATTCTTCAAGTGTCGGGCCGGAAGCGCTGGAGCGTCTACGGCATGACGCGCCCTTACCCGCTCGTCAACGACGTCGAGAAGGCGCAGAAGCCGGAGCGCGCGCCCGTGTGGGAGGGGACGCTCGAAGACGGCGACCTGCTCTACATCCCGCGCGGTTGGTGGCACGTCGCCGAGCCCCTGGCGGAGCCGACGCTGCACCTGACGGTCGGCGTTCACAACCGCACGGGGCTCGACCTCCTGCGCTGGCTCACGGAGCGCGTGCGCGCGAGCGAGACTTTCCGGCGCGACCTCCCGCGCTTCGCCGACGCGGTCGGGCGCGCCGCGCACGCCGCGCGTCTGCGCGAGGAGCTGCTGGCGGCGTGGGACGACTCGCTCGTCGAGAGGTTCTACGAGGAGCTGGACGCCCGCGCCGAGTCGCGCGCGCGCGTCGAGCTGCCGTGGGTCGCGACGCCCGCGCCCCGCCCGCCCGCTTTAGAGGCGGTCGTCCGCCTGCTCGCGCCGCGCCCGCTGAAAGTGGAGGCGTCCGGCGGCGTGGTCGAGTTCGCCTGCCTCGGCCGGCGGTGGCGCTTCGCGGAGGACGCGCTGTCGGTGTTGAAGACTTTGGACGCGCGCCGCGCCTGCACGGTCGCGGAGTTGTGCGAGGCCGCGCGGGGGCGACCCCCCGAGGCGAAGGTGCGCGTCTTCGTCGCGGAGCTTGCGCTGCACGGGCTCGTCGCGTTAGAGGGCGGCGGCGCGGCCGGCGAGGGGGCCGCGTGACGACGGCCAACGACTCGCGCTTCTTCTGTTCGGAACTCTCCCGCCTCTCGGGCGAGAGTAGCGCCGGCACGGCCTCGACGGGCGCGGTCTGGCTGCTGCTCGAATACCCGCACGGCTGGGGGCGTCGCGCCTACGAGGAGAGCGCGCTCGCGGAGGGGGTGAAGCGGTTCCTCGACGACTCGATGGCGCGCATCAAGCACTCGCGCCTGCTCTTCATCAAGACCGACCGCGGGCGCACCGACCCTCGGATGAACCTCTTCGTCGTGCGCTGCCGCGAGCGCTCGCCCTTCGCGGTGCGGCTTCGACTTGAGAAGTACGAGGACGTGCTGGCCTACGACCTCGCCGCCGTCGCCTCTGGGCGCGACCCGCAGGGCGGCGAGACGAGCGACCGGCCGCTCTTCCTCGTCTGCACGCACGGGCGGCGCGACAAGTGCTGCGCGAAGTTCGGCGTCCCGCTCTACAACTCTCTGCGCGAGTTCGCGGGCGACTCCGTCTGGCAGTCCTCGCACGTCGGCGGCGACCGCTTCGCCGGCAACCTCGTCTGCTTCCCGCACGGGCTCTTCTACGCGCACGCCACGCCCGAGTCGGGCCGCCGCGTGGCCGCCGACTACCGCGCGGGCCGCGTCGCCCTGGAAGAGTTCCGCGGCCGCGCCTGCTACTCGCACTTCATCCAGGCCGCCGAGTCCTTCGTCCGCGCCGAGACGGGGCTCGCGGGCGTCGAGGCGCTCAGCTTCGTCTCCGCCGAGCCGGCCGACGCCGACACCTGGCGCGTCCGCTTCGCCGAGCGCGGCGCGCGACGCCTCCACGAGGCGCTCGTCACGCGCGGAATGTCCGACTTCGGCAACCCCATCACCTGCCACAACGCCGAGCCCAGCCACGTCCCGCAGTACGCGCTCAAAGCATACTCGGCGACCCCGTCGACGTGAGCCGGGACTTTCAGCGGACGGAGCACGTTTACCAGCTCACGCGCTTCCCGCCGCGGTAAGTTGACGTTTAAGTTGACGTTTAATCGGGAGGGACTGTTTACGATGGGATTGACCGCAACGCTCGTCCTCCGCCGGCCGGGAGGCGTGCGCGCCGCCGCGCTGCTGTGCGCGTCGCTCGCGCTGCTCTGCGCGGCCCCGCGCCCGGCGGGCACGCAGGAGAAGTCGCCCGGCTACAAGAACCCGCGGCTGCCCGTCGAGCGCCGCGTGGCCGACCTGCTCGGCCGCATGACGCTTGAGGAGAAGGTGGCGCAGCTCGTCTGCGTCTGGGAGGAGCGCCCGCAGGTCAGGCCGCGTGCGGGCCGCTCGACCGACCGCGGCGACTTCTCGCCGGAACAGGCGCGGCGCGTGTTGAAGGACGGCGTCGGGCAGGTCGCGCGCCAGCGCGAGGGCAAAGAGCCGCGCGAGGCCGCGCGCTTCGCCAACGACTTGCAGAAGTGGCTCGTCGAGCAGACGCGGCTCGGCGTCCCCGCCATCTTCCACGACGAGATTCTGCACGGGCTGATGGCCCCGAAGGGCACGAGCTTCCCCACGCCCATCGCGCTCGCGAGCAGTTGGGACACGGAGCTGGCCGGCAGAATCTTTACCGCCGCCGCCCTGGAGACGCGCGCGCGCGGCAGCCACTTCGTGCTCGGCCCCAACCTCGACCTCGCGCGCGAGCCGCGCTGGGGGCGCGTCGAGGAGACTTTCGGCGAAGACCCGTACCTCGTCTCGCGCATGGGGGTCGCCGTCATCAGGGCGATACAGGGCGGGGGGCCCGGCGTCGACGGCGACCACGTCATCGCCACGGCCAAGCACTTCGCCGCGCACGGCCAGCCCGAGGGCGGCACCAACATCGCGCCCGTCAACGTCTCGGAGCGCGTCCTGCGCGAGACCTTCCTGCCGAGCTTCGAGGCGGCCGTGAAGGAGGCGCGCGTGATGAGCGTGATGGCCTCGTACAACGAAATCGACGGCGTCCCCTCGCACGCGAGCCGCTGGCTGCTCCGCAAGGTGCTCCGCGAAGAGTGGGGCTTCGACGGCCTCGTCGCCTCGGACTACTACGGCATCCCGCAGCTTGAGAGCCTGCACCGCGTCGCCGCCGACAAGGCGGAGGCGGCGCGGCTCGCGCTCGAAGCGGGCGTCGACGCCGAGCTGCCCGACCCCGACAGTTTCAAGGCGCTCGCCCAGCTCGTCAGAGAGGGCAAGGTCGCCGAGGCGACGGTCGACAAAGCGGTCGCGCGCAACCTCAAAGCGAAGTTCCTGCTCGGCCTCTTCGAGAACCCCTACGTCGACCCGGAGCGCGCCGAGCGCGTCACGAACTCCGACGCGCACCGCGCGCTGGCGGCCGAGGCCGCGCGCCGCTCCATCACGCTTCTGAAGAACGAGAACAACCTCCTGCCGCTCGACCGCGCCCGCCTGAAGTCGATAGCCGTTATCGGGCCGAACGCCGACCGCGCGCACCTGGGCGGCTACACGGACCCGAACCCCGCGCGCGGCGTCAGCGTCCTCGAAGGCGTCACGAAGAAGGTGGGCGAAGGGGTGAAGGTGAACTACGCGAAGGGGGTCGACATCACGCGGGAGGGCGGCGACTGGTGGGCGGACACGTCGCGCCTCGCCGACCCGGCCGAGGACGAAAAGCTCATCGCCGAGGCGGTCGCGGCGGCGAAGGCTTCGGACGTGGCGCTGCTGGTTCTGGGCGGCAACGAGGACACGAACAAGGAGGCCTGGTCTGACAATCACCTCGGCGACCGCGACAGCCTTGAGCTGGTCGGCAGGCAGAACGACCTCGTGCGCGCCGTGCTGGCGACGGGGCGGCCCACGGTCGTCCTGCTCATCAACAGCGGGCCGCTCTCGATCAACTACATCGCCGAGAGCGTCCCGGCCATCCTCGAAGGCTTCTACCTCGGGCAGGAGACGGGGACTGGCGCGGCCGACGTCCTCTTCGGGGATTACAACCCCGCGGGCAAACTGCCCGTCAGCTTCCCGCGCTCGGTGGGGCAGCTCCCCATCTACTACAACCACAAGCCGACGGCGCGGCGCGGCTACCTCTACACGAGCAAGGAGCCGCTCTTCCCGTTCGGCCACGGGCTGAGCTACACCACGTTCGAGTATTCGAGCCCGAGGGTGTCGCCCGCGCGCGTCGGGCCGGGCGGGCGGGCGCAGGTCAGCGTCACCGTCAGGAACACGGGACGCCGCGCGGGCGACGAGGTCGTCCAGCTCTACATACGCGACCTCGTCAGCTCCGTGACGCGACCCGTCAGGGAGCTGAAGGACTTCAAGCGCGTCACGCTCGCGCCCGGCGAGAGCAAGTCCGTCACCTTCGACGTCACGCCCGACAAGCTCTCCTTCTTCAACCTGAACATGGAGCGCGTCGTCGAGCCGGGCTGGTTCGACCTCATGGTCGGCCCCAGCTCCGTCAAGTACCAGACGGCGAAGCTTGAGGTGACGGCGCGTTGAGGCGGGGGCTCCGGCGGGAGGGCCCGGCGCTGCGAACGGTCTTGGCGTTCGCGGTCGCTTTCGCGGCCCTCGTCCCGGCGGCGGCGGGTCAGGCGCGGGGCGGGGCGCGCGGCCCGTCGGGCGTCCCGGCGTCGAGGCTCGCGCGAATGCGGCGCGGCATCAACCTGAGCCACTGGTTCGCGCAGTCGCGCGACTACTCCGAAAAACATCTGCGCGAGCACACCACGCGGCGCGACGTCGGACTCATCAAGAGTCTCGGCTTCGACCACGTGCGTTTCACGGTCGAGCCCGCCCCGCTCTTCGACGAGGCGCGGCCGGCGGAGCTCGAACGCGAACACCTGCGGCGGCTCGACGCCGCGCTCGACATGCTGCTGGCGGGCGGGCTGGCGGTCGTCGTCGACCTCCACCCCTCGGACGAGTTCAAGCTCAGGCTCGGGACGGACGACCGCTTCGTCTCGGCGGTCGCGGACTTCTGGCGCGCGTTCGCGCGTCACCTCGCGCGGCGCGACCCCGAACGACTCTTCCTCGAAATCCTCAACGAGCCGAGGGTCGAAGACCCACGGCGCTGGGCGGTCGTACAGGCCCAACTCGCGGCGGCCATCCGCGCGGGCGCGCCGCGCCACACCATCATCGCCACCGGCCCGCGCTGGTCCGCCGTAGACCAGTTGCTCCTGACGGAGCCGCTGGCGGACAGGAACGTCGTCTACAACTTTCACTTCTACGAGCCGCACACGTTCACGCACCAGGGCGCGACCTGGGGCGCGGACTACTGGCCGCACCTCAAAGGTCTGCCTTACCCGTCCGACCCGGGGCCGGTCGCGCCGCTGCTCGACTCGGTCGCGGACGCGGCGGCGCGCGCGGCCCTGAAGGATTACGGGGAGCAGCGCTGGGGCGCGGCGCGCGTCGAGCGCGAGATAGCGGCGGCGGCCGGGTGGGCGCGGCGTCACGGCGTCGCGCTCACCTGTAACGAGTTCGGCGTCTACCGCGCCTACGCGCCGGAGGCCGCGCGCCTGCGCTGGATAGCCGACGTGCGCGCCGCGCTTGAGCGCCACCGCATCGGCTGGGCGATGTGGGACTACGCCGGCGGCTTCGGCGTCGCCGTGCGGAAGGGCGCGCGCGTCGAGCCGGACCGCGCGACGGCCGCCGCGCTGGGCCTGCGCGCCGGTGCCGCGCGCCGACCTTAGCCCCGGAGAGGACGGGCGCGCGGAGACGGCGGGCGGTCAGCTTTCACCTGGCGTCGTTCCGCTAAAACTTCCATGCTTCGTCAGACCGTTACGCCAGCGGCAGCCGGGTTCGAGTGTCATGATTTGGGGGACGGCCACATGTTCCTGGCCGGCACCC
>DASVSK010000561.1:0-8314 GCA_036388135.1 Pyrinomonadaceae bacterium
CGAGCTGTACTGGGTCTACGTCGACCTCGGCCGCCTCAAGCTCGAAGTCCTCGTCAACGTGCGCGCGCTGCGCGGCGAGCCGCTCGCGGTCGGCGCGGGCTTCTCGGCCGAGGTCTGGCTCCAGGGGCACGTCCTCGACCGCCGCGCGCTCCTCTCCCGCTACGAGGGGCGCGACGCCTCCGCCACCAAGGCTTCGCTCTGGTCGCACCTGAGGAGAAGGAACTGAGACGTCGCCCGCGCCGCCGCACCGCCCGGTCGCGCGGCCGCCCGCCCGAACGCCGACAGCTTTGACCCCGATGCGCGCCCTCCGACGTCTAGCCCTCGCCGCCCTCATCCTGTTCGCCGCCGGCGCCGCCGGGCTCTACCTCTTTAACCAGTACTGGGTTCACCGCTTCGACTCGCTGATCGAGCGGCAGGCCGCCGTCTACAGGCTCGACCCGGACCTCGTCTGGAGCATCATCCACGAGGAGACCTACTTCCGCCCGTGGATGACGGGCGAGGCGGGCGAGGTCGGGCTGATGCAGGTGACGCCGACGGTCGGGCGCGAGTGGGCGGCCGAGACCGGGATGCGCGAGCTGGCCGAGCAGATGCGGCGCGACCCCGTGGCGGCGCTCAGAGACCCCGAGCGCAACATACAGGTCGGCTGCTGGTACCTTGAGAAAATCTGGAAGAACTACCAGGACACGCCCGGCGCGGAGCCGCGCGTCGTCGCCGCCTACAACGCCGGCCCGAGCCGCGCCGCCGAGTGGAACCGCGTCGCGCCGGGCCGCCCGCCGCTCACCGCCGAAGAGTTCGTCGCGCGCATCGACGTCCCCACGACCCGCGCCTACGTCACCAACATCCTCGGGCGCTACCGCGAGATGAAGGCGGGCGGCGGTCGGTGACCTACCGCGGGCTGCTCGCGGGCAACGCCGACTTCCGGCGGCTGTGGGCGGGGCAGGTCGTCTCGGAGGTGGGCGACTGGCTCAACAACATCGCCGTGCTCGCGCTCGCCATCCAGCTCGCGAGCGCGGGGGGCGTGGGGCTCGCGGTCGCCGCCTACGCCATCGCGCGCCACCTCCCGCTCTTCCTCTTCGGCCCCGTGGCGGGCGTCGTCGTCGACCGCGCGAGCCGCCGCCGCGTGATGATCGCCGCCGACGTCGCGCGCGCCGGCCTGGCGCTCGGCTTCCTGCTGGCGAACCGCGCCGGCTCGCTCGCGGCCATCTACGCGGTCGGCGCGTCGCTCTTCTCGGTCTCGGCCTTCTTCAACGCGGCCAAGCGCGCCTCCATCCCGAACCTCGTCTCGGGCACGGAGGA
Organism: Pyrinomonadaceae bacterium; assembly: GCA_036388135.1. Lineage (GTDB taxonomy): Bacteria > Acidobacteriota > Blastocatellia > Pyrinomonadales > Pyrinomonadaceae > QHXN01. The sequence goes on from DASVSK010000561.1 coordinate 1,297, forward strand.
GCTGCTGGCGGCCAACTCGCTCTCGGCCTCGACGACGGCGGCGACCATCGCCGTCGGCTCCGCGCTCGGCGGCGTCGTCGCCACCGCGCTCGGGCGCGACACGGTCTTCGTCCTCAACGCGCTCACCTTCCTCGCCTCGGCCGAGATGATTCGCAGAATCAGGAAGCCCCTGAGCGGCGCGCGGAGGGAAGTGGGCGGCGGGCGGGCGGAAGTGAAAAGTGGGCACGGGACGTTGGGCGTTGGAGACGAATCAGGGCCGACAGCCCGGCCTCCGTCCTCGACCCTTACCTCGCAACGCTCGCCGCTCGCCGCTTACTTCACAGACTTCCGCGAGGGGCTGCGCTACGTGAGGCGCGACGCGGTGCTGGGGGCGGTCTTCGTGGTGGCGGCCGGGTGGGGGCTCGGGAACGGCGCGGCGCGCGCCCTCTACAGCATCTTCGGGGCGGCTCTGGGCGAGCGCGCGGCGGCAGGGTGGGGCGCGTCCTTCGGGGCGTTGGCCGAGCGGCCGACCGACTTCGGCATCTCGGTGCTCTTCGTCGCGATGGGGCTGGGGGGCGTGCTGGGCGCGCCGCTAGCGCGTCGTTTCAACAGCGGCGCGGCCGAGGGTCTGGGCGCGCGCATGGGGCGCTCCCTGACGCTCGACGGGTGCGGCCTCCTGCTCTTCAGCCTGACGCCGAGCCTCTTCGGCGCGGCGGCCGTGCTCGTCGCGCGCGAGATGAACTTCGCCATCTGGTGGACGGCGCAGCAGACGCTCATCATGCGGCGCACCGAGGACGCCTTCGCCGGCCGCGTCTTCGCCTCCTACGAGACGTTGACGACGCTGACGATGGTCGGCTCGATGCTCGTCTCGGGCGCGGCGGCCGACCGCGTGGGCATCCGCGCCGTCGCGGCCTGCGCCGGCGGCGTGGTCATGCTGTCGGGACTTTCGTGGTTCGTGCTGCGTCGACGCAAAGGGGGGACGGGATGACGAAAATATACTGCGCGCGCTGGGTGCTGCCGGTAACTTCCGAGCCTATCGTGGGCGGCGGCGTCGCCGTCGAGGGGACGCGCGTGGCGGGCGTCGGCACGCGCGCGGAACTCGAAGGGCGCTTCCCCTCGGCCGCGGTCGAAGACTTCGGCGAGGCCGTCATCCTGCCCGGACTCGTCAACTGCCACACGCACCTTGAGCTGACCGCGATGCGCGGCTTCCTCGAACCCGAGGAGGGCGACTTCTTCTCCTGGCTGCGTAGGCTCACCGTCTCGCGCGGCGCGGTGATGAGCGCCGAAGACCTCTACGCGTCGGCGGCGTGGGGCGCGGTCGAGGCGGCGCGCGCGGGCGTCACCTGCGTCGGCGACGCGAGCAGCGCGGGCGCGACCACGATGCGCGCGCTCGCCGACGCGGGGCTGCGCGGCGTCGTCTTCCAGGAGGCCTTCGGGCCGGACGAGAGCCTGGCCGCGTCGCAGTTCGACGACGCTCGCGCCAGGATAGACGCCCTGCGCGGCGGCGAGACCCCGCTCGTCGCGCTCGGCCTGTCGCCGCACGCGCCCTACTCGGTCTCGCCCGCGCTCCTTGAGATGCTCACGCGCTTCGCGCTCGAAGAGCGCCTGCCCCTGATGATGCACGCGGCGGAGTCCGAGGCCGAGCAGGAGTTGATGCTCGAAGGCTCCGGCCCTTTCGCGGAGGCTTACGCGGGGCGCGGCTTCTCCTTCAACACGCCGCGCACGACCACCGTCCGGCACCTCGCGCGCGTGGGCGTGCTCGAAGCGCGGCCGCTGCTCGCGCACTGCGTCCGCGTGGACGGCGGGGACGTCGAGCTGTTGAAGCGGTACGGCGCGGGCGTCGCGCACTGCCCGAAGTCGAACGCGAAGCTCGGGCACGGGCGCGCGCCGCTGGCGTCGATGCTCGCGGCGGGCGTGGGCGTCGGCCTGGGGAGCGACTCGGTCGCGAGCAACAACACGTGCGACCTGCTCGAAGAGGCGCGCTTCGCCGTGCTCGGCTCGCGCGCGGCGGGCGAGGCGGCCGGCGGCGGCCGGATGCTCGGGGCCGAAGACGCGCTCCGCCTGTTGACGCGCGGCGGGGCCGAGGCGCTCAGGCTGGAAGGCTTGACGGGCGCGCTGGCCGAAGGGCTCGAAGCAGACCTCGTCGCCGTGCGGCTCGACGCGGCGCACCTGACGCCGGCCTACGACCCGGCCGCAGCGCTCGTCTTCTCGGCGTCGGGGCGCGACGTGCTGCTGACGGTCGTGGCCGGCCGCGAAGTCTTCCGCGACGGCCGCGTGACGACGCTCGACGAGTCGGACTTGCGCGCGCGCGTCCTCGACCTCGCGCGCCGCCTCGCGGAGTCGCGTTAGCGCCGGGCGCGCGGCGGCCCCGCCGCAGTCCGACGGGCGGCGAAGAAAATTGCGCGTTGACTTTACCCGCGGCGTGGAATAGAACCGACTCAGGATTTCTCCCCGAAGCCGTACGACCCGCGCAAATGCAAGGAGCCCTGCGATGAGACCAAAACTCCTAGACAACTTCGGGCGCGCCCTCATCGTCTGCCTGTTCTCGTCGCTCGCGGCCGCGGCGCAGGAGTCGCCGGCCCCGTCCGCGGCGCAGGCGACGCCGGCCTCGGCCCCGCCGGCAAAGCTCGTCGTGCAGGTCGAATACCTCAAGGGCGCGCGGCCGGCTTACCAGTCCGTCCCGGAGGGGTCGTGGTACGGGGCCTTCGCGACCGTCGCCACGCCGCAGCCGCGCGCCGCGGCGGACAGGGTGCAGGCCGTGAACGTGAAGACGCGCATGGCGGAGGGCGGGCGCGTCGTCGAGATAAGGGTCGGCGTCCACGTCGGCGAGCGGCACTTCGACCGGCTCGAAGTGGTCGGGACGTACCACGCGGCCGCGGGCGAGACGGTCACGGCCCGCGACCTCGAACGCGTCGGCGTCGCGCCCTTCGTCTTCAGCGTCCTGCCTGTCAGGGACGCCGACGCGGCCCCGCCGTCGGTCGTCAACCTGACGCAGTCCGTCGAGGCCGTCGTCACGGACTTTTCTCCGACGCCGCTGCCGCGCGGCCGGCTCACCCTGCGGAACCTCTCGACGAAGGGCGTCCGCGCCGTCTACATCCGGCAGGTCGTGGCGGGGCGGAACCGCGGGGTGGGTTTCCTGAAGGGGAGCGAGGGGAAGACGCTCATCGAGCCCGGCGGGAGCGCCGAGAAGCCCTTCGGCCTGACGACCGGCGAGTCTTCGGGGGCCGGGTTCATGCCCGCCGCCGTCGAGAGTCTGGTCGTCGCCGCGGTAGTCTTCGACGACTACACGCACGAGGGCGAGGCCCAGCACGCCGCGATGTACAGGGCCTTCGCCGAGGGCGAGCGCGCGCAGCTCCCGCGGCTCATGGCGCTGGTGCGCGAGGCGCACGCCTCGCGCGACGTCGCCTCGGCCGAGGCCGCGCGCAGGTTCGGGGAGAAGGTGGCGGCGCTCGCCGACGAAGCGCCGCCGTGGGCCGCGGAGGCCGTGCTCAAGGGTTACACGGGGCTGGTGAGCCCGGGGCCGGGGGGCTGGAAGTCTGCGGCCGAAGTCTCGATGCACGCGGCGAGGCGCGACCTGCTCGAAGACCTCGGGCGGTTCGAGCAGAAGCTCAGGGAGTCGCCGTCCGAGGACGGCTTCAAGCGCTGGCTCAAACAGAAGCAGGCGTTCTTCGAGGGGTGGCTGGCGCGCCTCTGAAGCCGCGCGGAAGCAGCCGCGCCGCCGCCCGCACGTCCCGCCCCGCGCGCACGCGATGATTCACCTCCGCTCAATCGACCTCAAGCCGGCGGCGCGGAGCCTCGAAGGCTTCCCGTTCGAGCTGCCGGTCGTCCGCAAGTTCAAAGAGATAAAGTTCCGCAGCCCCGTCACCTTCCTCGTCGGCGAGAACGGGTCGGGGAAGTCGACGTTGCTCGAAGCGGTGGCGGCGGGCGTCGGCTCGGTCGTCGTCGGCGGCGAGGACGTGCGCGCGGACAAGACGCTGGGGCACGCTCGCGCGCTCGCCGCGCACCTCAAGCTCGCGTGGGCGAAGCGGACGCACCGCGGCTTCTTCCTCCGCGCGGAGGACTTCTTCAACTTCACCAGGCGCGTCAACCGGACGAGCGCCGAGCTGGAGGAGATGGCGGGCGAGTTCGAGCGCGAGGGGCTCAAAGGCTACGGGCTGCGGCTGGCCCAGGGGGTGGTGCGCGGGCAGAGGCGCGCGCTCGCCGAGCGCTACGGCGAGGACGCCGACGCGCGCTCGCACGGCGAGAGCTTCCTCGACCTCTTCCAGTCGCGCTTCGTCCCCGGCGGCCTCTACCTGCTCGACGAGCCCGAGGCCCCGCTCTCGCCGCAGCGCCAGCTCGCGCTGCTCTCGATGCTCAAGGGGATGGCCGGGCAGGACTCGCAGTTCATCGTCGCCACGCACTCGCCCATCCTGATGGCGCTGCCCGGCGCGGACATCCTCAGCTTCGACCGCCCCCCCGTCCGCCGCGTCGCGTACGACGAGGTCGAACACGTCTCGCTCACACGCGACTTCCTCAACAACCCGGAAGCCTTCCTGCGCCACCTCTGAGGTGAATGGTGAATAGTGAATAGTGAATAGTGAATGGTGAATGGATGACTCGGCGGGACAGCCTTCAACTCCCGTCGGCTTTAACCATTCACCATTTACCATTTACTATTCACCGATCATGAACGTGCTCGTACTCAACTGCGGCAGCTCGACCGTCAAGTTCCAGCTCATCGCGACCGACCTCGATCACATCGCTCGGGACGCGGACGAGCACCTCGCGGGCGGCGTCGTCGAGCGCATCGGCGGCGAGGCCGTCATCGACTTCCGCGCGCGCGGCGCCGAGCCGCGGCGCTCGACCGCGCCCGTGCGCGACACGCGCTCGGCGGTCGAGACGGTCATCCGCTGGGTGACCTCGGCCGACTCCGGCATCGCGGAGGTCAAGAGCGTGGCCGACGTCCACGCCGTCGGCCACCGCGTCGTCCACGGCGGCGAGCGCTTCAAGCAGTCCGCCCTCGTCACGGACGAGGTCTTGCGCGGCATCGAGGACTGCATCGACCTCGCGCCGCTGCACAACCCCGGCAACATCCGCGGCATACAGGCCGCGCGCGAAGTCTTCGGGCCGGGGCTCCCGCAGGTCGCCGTCTTCGACACGGCCTTCCACCAGACGCTCCCGCCGCACGCGTACCTCTACGCGCTCCCCTATCAGTGGTACCGCCGCCACCGCGTCCGGCGCTACGGCTTCCACGGCACCTCGCACCGCTACGTCGCCTACCGCTACCGCAAGCTGCGGGGACTCCGGCGCGACGAGACCAACATCATCACGCTCCACCTCGGCAACGGCTGCTCGGCCGCGGCCATCCGCGGCGGCGACTCGCTCGACACCTCGATGGGCATGACGCCGCTGGAAGGGCTCGTGATGGGCACGCGCTCGGGCGACATCGACCCGGCCATCGCCGACTACGTCGGGGCCAAGGAGGGGCTCTCGGCGCAGGAGGTCGACTCGGTCTTGAACAAGCAGTCGGGGCTGCTGGGGATTTCGGGGCTGACGAACGACATGCGCGAGCTGCTCGACGAGTCGCGCGAGTCGGGCGACCGGCGCGCGGGGCTCGCCGTCGAGATATTCTGCTACCGCGTGCGCAAGTACGTCGGCGCTTACCTGGCCGCTCTGGGCGGGGCGGACGCGCTGGTCTTCACGGGCGGCATCGGCGAGAACTCGGCGGAGGTGCGGGCGCGCGTCTGCGAGGGGCTCGGGTGGATGGGGGTCGAGCTGGACGCCGCGCTCAACGAGGCGACGACGGGGCGGCGCGAGGGGGCCATCACCCGCGAGGGCTCGCGCCTCGCCGTCTACGTCATCCCGACCGACGAGGAGCTGCTCATCGCACGCGACACCGTGCGCCTGATCCGCGGCGTCACGCAGAGATTCTGAAGAGAAGTAGTCAGTAGCCAGTAGACAGTAGACAGTAGGTTAAAACAACAGGCGGCGCGTTCCGGTCATAAACCGGCCGCGCCGCCTGTGTTACTACTGACTACTGACTACTGTCTACTTCCTTCTACTGTCCGAACCGCTGGCGGTACTCGGTCGAGGAAGCTTTGACTATCTCGGCGGAGACAAAGTTGACGTTGTGCTCGTTGAGCTTGCCGGGCCAGAAGTTTCGGCCGCTGAAGTCGCGCCCGGGCTAAATGAGGGCCCCGCCGCGGGATGATGCCGCGGCGGGGCCCTCGTCTTCGCGCGCAACCTTCGCGACTGCCGGGGGAGTTGCGGCCTTTAAGACGCGGGCCCTCTGGCCTCGACTTCGACGAGTCGGCTGCGGCCCCCCACCGCGTCGTGGACGACGACCCGCACCTTCGTCGTCGTCACCTGCGGGAACGTCACCTTCCGCCAGACGAGATTGTTCCCGGTGACAGTGCCGCCCGGCACCGTCACCCACTGCGCCCCGTCCCAGTACTGCACCTCGAAGGACGTCACGCCGTACTTCGTGAAGGCCAACGACTCGGTCGGCTCCGCCGGGCTGGTGTAGTTGTCTTGCAGCGAGAAGACGTTAACCTCGTCGACCTTCCTCGCCCCGGCGAAGTCGACCTGCACCCAGTCGGGGTACGTGTTATTCGTTGCGTCCCTCCAGCCTCCGCCGTGTTCCCAGTTGAGGCCGCGGCGGTCGCCGTTAATCACGCCCGCGGGGGAGAAGTCCATCCCGGGCAACTCCTGCTGCGTCGTCGTAGAGGAGGCGGTGGCCGTAGCCCCGTTCGCGGCTGCCGCGTGGTTGACCCTGCCTGCGGCCGGGACGCCCCACGCCTCGACTTCCACGAGGCGGGAGCGGCCGGCCAGAGCGTTGTTGACGACTACGCGAATCTTCGTCGTGGTCACGGCCGGGAAGGTCAGCTTGCGCCACACGTTGCCGTTGTTGGTGACCGCGCCGCCCGGCACAGTCAGCCACTGCGCCCCGTCCCAGTGCTGCACCTCGAAGACGGTCACGCCGTACTTGGTGAACGTCATCGCCTCGGTCGGCTCGACGGGAGAGGTGTAGCCGTCCTGCAAGGAGAAGACGCTTACCTCG
>DASVSK010000562.1:0-5576 GCA_036388135.1 Pyrinomonadaceae bacterium
CCGTGCGCGTGGCGAAGAACTCGTGGAAGTTGACGCTGACGGCCGGCGCTTCGGCGTCGAGCAGCGCCTCGACGCCGTTCGACTTGGGCCCGCTCACGACCCACGCGCCGACGCCGGAGGTTAGGGCGCGCCCCTCCTCGCTCATGAAGTCGCGCAGCCGCCGGTCGCGGAAGAGGTAGCGCGCCTCGTGCCTGTACGCCTCCCAGTTCGTGAGCGCCGTCGGCCGCATGCTCCACTCGTACCCGGCCGCGTACACGCACGCCGCCGCGGCCTGCGCGCAGAGCGCGACGACGCAGAGGGCGGCCGCCGCGGTCTTCCACGAAAAGGCGGCGCGCGGCGTCGCGCCGGCCGGAGCCGGCGTCGCGTCGGCCGGGGCGGCGTGCGCGGAGTCCGACCGCCCCGCCCTCAGGAGAAGCGCGGCGACGGCGACGACGACGACGCCCGAGAGGAGTTCGAGGTGGAGGCCGTAGCGGCTGTAGCCCATGCCGCCCGCGCCCCACGCGAGGCAGCCCGCGAGGAGGACGAGACAGAGCGCGCGCACGCGCGGGTCGCGCCGCGCGAGCAGGAGGCCGCAGAGCGCGACGACGAAGCCCAGGGAGATGCGCCCCGAGTAGACGTTAAGCTCCGAGTGGCGCGCGGGCTCAAGCCAGGCGAGCGCGGGCCAGGCGAGCGTCTCCCAGAACCCACGCGGGCCCCAGCGCACGTCCCAGCCGCCGTCCGTCGGCCAGTAAGGCGACTTGAAGAAGCGGTTGGCGAGCGGGAAGAGCGGGTTGCCGGTCAGACGCCAGAGGTAGGCCGCGAACGGCGCGAGCGGCGCGGCGAACGCGGCGAGGCAGAGCGCGAGCGTCGCGGGCACCTCCTTCAACCTCAGGCGGCCGGGGCCCGCCAGAGCCCTGTAGGCGCAGAGCAGGACGACCGGCAGGACGGCGGCCGCGTTCGTCAGCTTGAGCGCGGCGCACAGGCCCAGCAGCAGCGCCGCGTGGGCGAAGACCGCGCGGCGACCCCGGGCGGTCTCGGCCTCGTCCGCGCGCAGCGCGAGCCGCGTCGCTTCGAGCAAAAGCGGCAGCGCCAGCAGGTCGACCATGTAGTTGTTGACCTCGAACAGGAGGTGCTCGGCCAGCACGACGAGCAGCACGCACGCGGCGCGCGGCCAGGCGCGCGCAACGAACGGGCGCAGGAGCTCACACACGACCCGCGCCGCCCAGACGAGCGCGAGCAGGTTGACGACCGTGCCGAGGCGGTAGCCGAGCGCGAGGCGGAAGAGGCCCGTCACGGTGTCGGGCGCGGGGTTGTAGGGCGCGGGCGTCGGGAAGAAGTCGCCGGGCGCGAAGAGCGTCCCGCGCAGGCTCCGCTCTGCGTGGAGCAGACGGTAGTTGACCACGTCGTAGGAGAAGTCGGGGAAGGGGAGCCGCAGCAGGTAGAAGAAGAGGAGCGGCGGGACGACGACGAGCCAGAACTCGCGCCCCGCGCGCGCCGCCGGGAAGGGCTTCGTCGTGACGTAGAAGTAGCACGCGGCGGCGGCCGGCGCGGCGGCGAGCGCCCACGCCAGCGCGTTCGAGTCGAGCGGCCAGAGGTACTGCCGCGCGAAGACGAGCAGGTAGAGGAAGACGAGCGCGTCGGCCGCCTCGGCGCGTTCGCGCAGGCGGGCCCTCACGCGGCGCGACGCGCCCTCGCGGCGGGGTGTGGTCAAGGGTGCGGCCGTCGCGCTCGTCATCCGTGGTCGTCAGCGGCGCGCGCCGTCGCCGCCGCGCCCGCCCTCGTCGCTTCGCGCGCCGCCCGCGTCGCGCCCCGCGCGCAGCTCGTCGGCGAGCACGCGCATGTGGTACTCGAACTCCTGCGAGCGCCGCGCGATGGAGTGGAGGATGAGTCCGGCCGTCAGCGCGAGCAGCCCGCAGAGGAAGAGGCCGACCGCGACGACCGTCGCCGCCAGGCGCGTGGCCGCGCCCGCGAAGTCGAAGAGCGCGAGCGCGCCGGGGGCGCACGCCGAGAGCATCAGCAGGAGCCCGAGGCCGCCGAAGAAGGTCAGAGGCTTGTAGTCGCGGAAGAGCGCGAGCGTCGTGTGGAGGATGAGGAAGCCGTCGCGCATGAACTGAATCTTGGAGTGGCTGCCCTCGGGGCGGTGCGTGAGGTCGACGGGGACTTCCACGAGGCGGTAGCCGCGCTCGACGGCCTTGATGGTCAGCTCGGTCTCTATCTCGAAGCCGCCGCCGAAGAGCGGGAGCCCCTTGACGAACTCGCGGTTGAAGGCGCGGTAGCCCGAGAGGATGTCCGTCAGCCGCACGCGGAAGATGAAGTTGAGCGTCGAGCGCACGAGCCGGTTCGCCAGCCGGTTGCGCCGCTTGAACTGGCTGCGCGACGCGGCGTGCAGGCGCGAGCCGATGCTCATGTCGGCCTCGCCCGCCGCCACGGGCGCGAGCAGCGCGTGGACGGCCTCGGCCGGGTAGGTGTCGTCGCCGTCGACCATCACGTAGAAGTCGGCGTCCACCTGCCGGAACATCGACTGGACGACGTAGCCCTTCCCCTGCCGCCGCTCGGTGAAGACCGAGGCCCCGGCGCGGCGCGCCTCGTCGGCCGTGCGGTCGGTCGAGTTGTTGTCGAAGACGTAGACGCGCGCGAGGGGCAGCTCCTCGCGGAAGCGCGCGACGACGCGCGCCACCGTCGGCTCCTCGTTGTAGCAGGGGATGAGGACGGCGAGGCCGCGCCCGGCGGCCTCGCCCGCGGCGCGGGTCACAACCTCTGCGGCGTGTGTTCTTGACATCGGGTTGCGAGAAAGTGATAAGTGGTGGGCGGTAAGTGACGAGTCGAATGCGGGGCTCTCCGCCCTGTCTCTCGTCACCCGCCGCTCATCACTTATCACTCGAAGAAGGGGCAAGCTAACACTTCGCGTCGGGAAATGCCAAGCGCGGTCGCCGACAGGCAGGGGCGTGAGAAGGGGGGCTCGGCGCGCGACGGCGCGCGGCCCGGCGCGCCCGCCGCCCTTCGGCGCGTGCGGGCGTTGCGCGAGCTGCTGGTGGTGCTCGCCTTCTGCCTGTTCACGTCGCTGCTGACGTGGCCGTACGTGACGCGGCTGCGCGACGCGGTGGTCGACCCCGGCGACCCTTACCTCGTCACGTGGATCATGTGGTGGGACTACCACCAGACCTTCCGCGACCCTCTGAACCTCTTCCACGCGAACACGTTCTACCCGCTGCGCTACACGCTGGCCTTCAGCGAGCACTGCTGGGGGCTGGCGCTCCCTTTCTTCCCGCTCTTCGCCGTGGGGCTGAGGCCGCTGACGGTTCACGCGGTGGCGTTGTTCTTCGGCTTCGCGCTCTCGGGCTACGGCGCGTTCCGCCTGGCGCGCACGCTGACGGGCTCGGAGGGCGCGGCGTGGGCGGCGGGCATCGTCTTCGCGTTCGTGCCGTTCCGCTTCCACCTGATGTCGCAGCTCGTCTACCTCTTCACGCCGTGGCTGCCGCTCGTCTTCGAGGCGCTAACGCTCTTCGCGCGGCGGCGGACGTGGCGGCGTGCGGCGTGGCTCGGGGCGGCGTTCTTGATGACGGGGCTGACGAGCGTCTCGTTCTTCGCCTTCGCGCTGGTGCCGCTGGCGGCCGCGGGCGCGGTGCTTCTGACGCGCTACCGGCTGTGGCGCGAGCGCGAGTTCTGGCTGAGGGGCGGGGCGGCGCTCGGGCTCGCGTCGCTGGCGCTCGCGCCCTTCATGCTGCCCTACTACCTCGTCTCGAAGCTCTACGGCTTCGGGCGAAGCGTCGAGGAGGTGAAGGCCAACTCGGCGTGGCCCGTACACTGGCTGTCGGTCGAGAACCGCAACCGGCTCTGGTTCGGGATGGGCGAGGCGTTGAAGGAGGGCGGGCGCTTCAAGCTCTTCCCCGGACTGCTCGCGCCCCTCTTCTCGCTCGCCGCGCTGCTGCTCGTCGAGCCGCCGGGGCGCGGCGCGCGCGGCGAAGAGTCGGGCGGGGGACGGCCGGGCGTCGCGCGTCGCGCGTGGCTCGCGCGGCTCGACGCGCTCGTCCTCTTCGCGCTCGCCCTCTCGGCGCTCGCCGTCGGGTTCGACGGGACGAACTACTTCGGCGGCCTCTTCCTCCACGTCACTTCGGAGCGCGCGCTCACGCTGCTGGCGGCGGCCTTCGTCGCGCGCCTGTGCCTCGGCTACCCGTCGTTCCTGCGCGCGGCGCACGCGAACCTCGCCGAGACGCTCAGGTCTGAGAGGCGTTGCGACGCCTTCTGGCTCGGCCTCATCCTCTCGGCCGTGGGCTTCTTCTACTCGCTCGGCTGGAACTTCTTCTTCTACCGCATCTGCTACGACCTGCTGCCGGTCTTCCGCAGCATGCGCGTGCCGGCGCGGGGCGCGATGTTCGCCTACCTGGGGCTCGCGCTGCTCGCGGGGCTGGGCGTGCGGCGGCTGGCGGAAGTGATAAGCGCGCGGCGGCCGGGCGTGAGCGCGGGCGCGGTCTGCGCCGCCGCCTGCGCGCTGCTGCTCTTCGAGCTGAACGGCGCGCCGCTCGGCTTCATGCGCGGCGAAGTCTACCCGGACGCGGTGACGCTGCGGCTGAAAGACACGCCGATGCGCGGCGGGGTCGTCATCCTCCCGGCGGGGCCGGACTTCAACCACCGCTACATGCTGCGCGCCGCCGACCACGGGAAGCCGCTCGTCGTCGGCACCTCGGGCTTCAACTCGCCGCAGGAGGAGCAGATCGAGCGCTGGACGGCCGCGGGCCCCATCCCCGCCGGGCTCCTGAACCTGTTCGAGCAGATACCGGCCTCCTACGTCGTCGTCAAGAACGACCTCGTCGGCCCCGAGCGCCGCGCCAACTACACCACCTTCCTCACCCGCGCCGTCTCGGCGGGACGCCTCCGCTTCGTCAACCGCTTCGACGGCCGCGACGACCTCTACGCCGTGGTGAAGACCGAGCCCGACGCGAGGGCCGAAGCCCCGCCGCCCGCCGAGCTGGAGATACGCGACTGGACTTCGATGGTGGAGGAAGACCCCGTGAACCTGCTCGGCCAGTACGCCGACTGGGGCCGCGCTCTCTACCGCCTGCACCTCGTCGCGCAGGGGCGCATGCCGCGCTACGACGAGTTCATGCCAGACGTGCGCGCGGCGGGGCGCGGGCTCGTCCCCGGCTTCGAGGAGGCGCAGCGCGACTTCGACGCGCGACTGCGGGGGCTCGCGCGCGAGCGGGCGGCGGGCGCCGAGTTCCGCGCGCGTTACGGGGGGCTGGACGAGGCGCGGTACGCAGCGCGGCTCTACGAGAACGCGGGGCTCGAAGTCGCCCCGGCGGAGCACGACGCCCTGGCCTCCGCGCTCGCCTCCGGGGCCGAGACGCGCGCGGGCGCGCTCGTCCGCGTCGCCGAAGACCCGCGGCTCGCCGAGCGCGAGCGCGCACGCTCGCTCCTCCTGCTCCACTACTTCGGCTTCCTCCGGCGCGACCCCGACGACCCGCCCGACAACGGCCTCGAAGGCTTCAACTTCTGGCTCGCGCAGCTCGAACGGAGCCCCGACCTCGACCGGATAGCCCTCGCCTTCCGCGACTCCTTCGAGTACAAGAGAATTAAAGGAACTGACAGGTGACGGGAGA